>NZ_QUOS01000004.1:0-146095 GCF_003390135.1 Streptococcus sp. NM | reverse complement strand
TAACTGGATGAGTGCCCAAGAAACACTTGAATATGGCTTTATTGATGAAATCATGGCCAACAATTCATTGAATTAATGTTGATAGAAGGCAAACTCGACGGGGTTTGCTTTTTTTGGTATAATAGGGAGAGATTTCTTAGAAAGAGGATTTATCATGTTTGAAAAAGTCAATCGATCTGGCTTGATTATCTATCTTTACTATAATCGTGATGCAAAAAAACTGCAGGATTATGGAGATATTACCTATCATTCCAAGAAACATCGTTACTTACAACTCTATGTTCCAACAGAGAATCTAGAGAGTGTAGTTGAGAGATTAGGTAAGGAAAGATTTATCAAAAAAGTTAGAGCTTGTCATATTCAAGAGCTGGAAACACCCTTTGTGGGTAATCTCTATCGAGAGGAAAACGTTATCATCGAAAAAGTTCAAGAAAAGTGTTGACAATTTTCTGATAATTCGGTATATTCTTAACATGCTATTTATTTAAGACATAAGGAGACAAAAAAGATGAAGAAAAAATTTGCCCTATCGTTTGTGGCGCTTGCAAGTGTAGCACTTCTTGCGGCCTGTGGAGAAGTGAAGTCTGGAGCGTCAAACGCTGCTGGTAACTCAGTAGATGAAAAGACAATCAAAATCGGATTTAACTTCGAAGAAACTGGTGCCGTAGCAGCCTACGGTACATCTGAACAAAAAGGTGCCCAACTTGCCGTTGATGAAATCAATGCTGCAGGTGGTATCGATGGAAAACAAATCGAAGTAGTTGATAAAGATAACAAGTCTGAAACAGCTGAGGCGGCTTCAGTAACAACTAACCTTGTAACCCAATCTAAAGTATCAGCAATCGTAGGACCTGCGACATCTGGTGCAACTGCAGCTGCGGTAGCGAACGCTACAAAAGCTGGTGTTCCGTTGATTTCACCAAGTGCGACTCAAGATGGATTGACTAAAGGTCAAGATTACCTCTTTATCGGAACATTCCAAGATAGCTTCCAAGGAAAAATTATCTCAAACTATGTTACTGAAAAATTAAACGCTAAGAAAGTTGTTCTATACACTGACAACGCCAGCGACTATGCTAAAGGGATTGCCAAAGCCTTCCGTGAAGCATACAAAGGTGAAATCGTTGCAGATGAAACTTTCGTAGCAGGTGACACAGACTTCCAAGCAGCCCTTACAAAAATGAAAGGGAAAGACTTTGATGCTATCATTGTTCCTGGTTACTACACTGAAGCCGGTAAAATTGTAAACCAAGCGCGTGGTATGGGAATTGACAAGCCAATCGTTGGTGGTGATGGATTCAACGGTGAAGAGTTTGTACAACAAGCAACTCCTGAAAAAGCATCAAACATCTACTTTATCTCAGGCTTCTCAACTACTGTAGAAGTTTCAGCTAAAGCAAAAGCCTTCCTGGACGCTTACCGTGCTAAGTACAATGAAGAGCCTTCAACATTTGCAGCCTTAGCTTATGATTCAGTTCACCTTGTAGCAAACGCAGCAAAAGGTGCTAAAAACTCAGGTGAGATTAAGGACAACCTTGCTAAAACAAAAGACTTTGAAGGTGTAACTGGTCAAACAAGCTTCGATGCGGACCACAACACAGTCAAAACAGCTTACATGATGACCATGAATAATGGTAAGGTTGAAGCAGCAGAAGTTGTAAAACCATAATAGAAAAATGTTGAAATAGGGATTGAGCCTCTGACTCACTCCCTGTTTCGATGTTTAAGAACCTATCAAAAAGTGAGGGGAAACCCTCAAAATTATAAATAGAAAGAGTGAATCTTATGCTCCAACAACTAGTAAATGGTTTGATTCTAGGTAGTGTTTACGCGCTGTTAGCCCTAGGGTATACCATGGTTTACGGAATTATCAAGCTCATCAACTTCGCCCACGGTGATATTTATATGATGGGAGCCTTTATCGGTTATTTCTTGATTAATTCTTTCCAAATGAATTTCTTTGTAGCGCTTATTGTAGCTATGATAGCGACAGCCATCCTTGGTGTCGTGATTGAGTTTCTTGCTTACCGACCTTTGCGCCACTCTACTCGTATTGCTGTTTTGATTACGGCTATTGGGGTGTCTTTCCTATTGGAGTATGGCATGGTCTATCTGGTTGGTGCCAATACCCGTGCCTTCCCTCAAGCGATTCAAACAGTTCGCTATGATTTGGGACCAGTTAGCCTAACAAACGTGCAGTTAATGATTTTGGCCATTTCCTTGATTTTGATGATTTTGTTACAAGTCATTGTCCAAAAGACCAAGATGGGGAAAGCCATGCGTGCTGTATCTGTAGATAGCGATGCGGCACAATTGATGGGGATCAATGTAAACCGTACTATCAGCTTTACCTTTGCTTTGGGTTCAGCTCTTGCTGGTGCAGCTGGTGTTCTGATTGCCCTCTATTATAACTCTCTTGAGCCTTTGATGGGGGTTACTCCAGGTCTTAAGTCTTTCGTTGCCGCAGTACTTGGTGGTATCGGAATTATTCCTGGTGCGGCTCTTGGTGGTTTTGTGATTGGTCTATTGGAAACCTTTGCGACAGCCTTTGGAATGTCAGACTTCCGTGATGCTATTGTTTATGGAATCTTGTTGTTGATCTTGATTGTCCGCCCAGCTGGTATTCTTGGTAAAAATGTGAAAGAGAAGGTGTAAACGATGAAGGAAAATTTAAAAGTTAATATTCTATGGTTACTCCTTTTGTTAGCTGGCTATGGCTTGATTAGTGTACTGGTTTCAGTCGGAGTACTCAATCTATTCTATGTGCAGATTTTACAACAAATTGGAATTAATATTATTCTGGCTGTTGGTCTTAACTTAATCGTTGGTTTTTCTGGACAATTTTCACTTGGGCATGCTGGTTTCATGGCGATTGGTGCCTATGCAGCAGCTATTATTGGTTCTAAATCACCAACCTACGGTGCCTTCTTTGGAGCTATGCTGGTAGGAGCTTTGCTTTCAGGAGCGGTTGCCTTGCTTGTCGGAATTCCAACCTTACGCTTGAAGGGGGACTATCTTGCGGTAGCGACTCTTGGTGTTTCTGAAATTATCCGTATCTTTATCATCAATGGCGGAAGTCTTACAAATGGTGCAGCAGGTATCTTGGGAATTCCTAACTTTACAACTTGGCAAATGGTTTACTTCTTTGTCGTGATTACAACCATTGCAACCTTGAACTTCTTGCGTAGTCCAATTGGTCGTTCAACTCTCTCTGTTCGTGAGGATGAAATCGCTGCTGAGTCAGTTGGGGTTAATACGACTAAAATTAAAATTATCGCTTTTGTCTTTGGTGCCATTACTGCAAGTATTGCAGGATCACTTCAGGCAGGATTTATCGGTTCAGTTGTACCGAAAGATTACACTTTCATTAACTCAATCAATGTTTTGATTATTGTTGTATTTGGTGGACTTGGTTCCATTACAGGTGCAATCGTTTCAGCTATTGTCCTTGGAATTTTGAATATGCTTCTCCAAGATGTTGCTAGCGTGCGTATGATTATTTATGCTTTAGCCTTGGTATTGGTAATGATTTTCAGACCAGGTGGACTACTTGGGACATGGGAATTGAGCCTATCACGTTTCTTTAAAAAATCTAAGAAGGAGGAACAAAACTAATGGCATTACTTGAAGTAAAACAGTTAACCAAACATTTTGGCGGTCTAACAGCTGTTGGAGATGTGACTCTTGAATTGAACGAAGGGGAATTGGTTGGACTAATCGGTCCAAACGGAGCTGGGAAAACCACTCTTTTCAACCTCTTGACGGGTGTTTATGAACCAAGTGAGGGAACAGTTACCCTTGATGGTCACCTTTTAAATGGGAAGTCACCTTATAAGATTGCTTCTTTGGGACTTGGACGTACATTCCAAAATATCCGTCTCTTTAAAGATTTAACAGTTTTGGACAATGTTTTGATTGCTTTTGGCAACCATCACAAACAACATGTTTTTGCTAGTTTCTTACGCCTACCAGCTTTTTACAAGAGTGAAAAAGAATTAAAGGCTAAGGCTTTGGAATTGTTGAAAATCTTTGATTTAGATGGTGATGCAGAAACTCTTGCTAAAAATCTTGCCTACGGACAACAACGTCGTTTAGAAATTGTTCGTGCTCTCGCTACGGAACCTAAAATTCTCTTTTTAGATGAACCAGCAGCAGGTATGAACCCACAGGAAACAGCCGAATTGACTGAGTTAATTCGTCGTATCAAAGATGAATTTAAGATTACGATTATGCTGATTGAACACGATATGAATCTGGTCATGGAAGTAACAGAACGTATCTACGTACTTGAGTATGGCCGTTTGATTGCACAAGGAACTCCTGACGAAATTAAGACCAATAAACGCGTTATCGAAGCTTATCTAGGAGGTGAAGCCTAATGTCTATGTTAAAAGTTGATAATCTTTCTGTGCATTACGGTATGATCCAAGCAGTCCGTGATGTAAGCTTTGAAGTGAATGAAGGAGAGGTAGTTTCCCTTATCGGTGCCAATGGTGCAGGTAAGACAACCATTCTCCGTACCTTGTCAGGTTTGGTTAAACCGAGTTCAGGAAAGATTGAATTTTTAGGTCAAGAAATCCAAAAAATGCCAGCTCAAAAAATCGTGGCAGGTGGTCTTTCACAAGTTCCAGAAGGACGCCACGTCTTTCCTGGCTTGACTGTTATGGAAAATCTTGAAATGGGAGCTTTCTTAAAGAAAAATCGTGAAGAAAATCAAGCTAATTTGAAGAAAGTTTTCTCACGCTTTCCTCGTCTTGAAGAACGGAAGAACCAAGATGCAGCTACTCTTTCAGGGGGGGAACAACAAATGCTTGCCATGGGACGCGCTCTTATGTCAACACCAAAACTTCTTCTTTTAGATGAACCGTCAATGGGACTTGCCCCAATATTTATCCAAGAGATTTTTGATATCATTCAAGATATCCAGAAGCAAGGGACAACTGTCCTCTTGATTGAACAAAATGCCAATAAAGCACTCGCAATCTCTGACCGAGGCTATGTATTGGAAACAGGGAAAATCGTTCTATCAGGAACAGGAAAAGAACTCGCCTCATCAGAAGAAGTCAGAAAAGCATATCTAGGTGGCTAAAACAATCCAGTGGATTGTTTTAGTCGGCAGATGAAAATTACGAAGTAATCATCATTTCCAGTAGATTATTTTAGTTGACATATTTAGATTGCAAACAAATCTACATCTACACTGAAAGATGAATTTCTAATAATTGAAAAAATCGAATGAAACGTTTCCTATCTTCATTCACAGAGCTCGATTTCAGAGCTCTTTTTGCTAGCTTATTCATACTTTTCTGAATTTTGAAAAAGAAATGTAAGCGTTTGATTGATTTACAAAAAGATTGTATAATAGGGATGAGAATAGAAAAGGAGAAGTCTCATGGCAGTTAAAGATTTTATGACCCGCAAGGTAGTATATATTAGTCCAGATACAACAGTATCTCATGCAGCAGATTTGATGAGAGAGCAAGGGTTGCACCGCTTGCCTGTTATCGAAAATGATCAATTAGTTGGTTTGGTAACTGAAGGAACCATTGCCCAAGCTAGTCCATCAAAAGCAACCAGTCTTTCTATCTATGAGATGAATTATCTTCTAAATAAGACAAAAGTAAAAGATGTGATGATTCGCGATGTTGTCACTGTTTCAGGCTATGCGAGTCTAGAGGATGCAACTTATTTGATGTTGAAAAACAAGATTGGTATTCTTCCTGTCGTAGATAATCATCAAGTCTATGGGGTTATTACGGACCGTGACGTTTTCCAAGCCTTTCTTGAAATTGCTGGTTATGGCGAAGAAGGGATTCGTGTACGCTTTGTTACAGAAAACGAAGTTGGCGTTCTTGGAAAGATTGTTTCTTTGATTGTAGAAGAAAATTTGAATATCTCGCATACAGTCAATATTCCGCGTAAAGATGGTAAGGTCATTATCGAAGTTCAAATCGATGGATCAATTGATTTACCAGCCTTGAAAGAAAAATTTGAATCAGAGAATATTCAAGTAGAAGAAATCACTCGTACTTCAGCAAAAGTCTTGTAAGAAGGGAAGCCGAAAGGCTTCTTTTTTCATGAAAAGGGGATTAGAGCAAAAGATGGAAAGAAATGATAAAATATGCTATAATGAAATGATGTAAAAAAGGAGTATTTATGGACATTTCAGTAATTCGTCAGAAAATTGACGCAAATCGTGAAAAATTAGCTTCTTTCAGGGGGTCTCTTTGACCTAGAAGGTCTAGAGGAAGAGATTGCCATCTTGGAAAATAAGATGACAGAACCTGATTTTTGGAACGATAATATCGCGGCCCAAAAAACGTCGCAAGAATTAAATGAATTAAAAAACACCTACAACACCTTCCACAAAATGGAAGAGTTGCAGGATGAAGTCGAAATTTTATTAGACTTTTTAGCTGAAGATGAGTCGGTACATGAAGAATTGGTTGAACAGTTGTCAGAACTTGATAAGATGATGACCAGTTACGAGATGACCTTGCTCTTGTCAGAACCTTATGACCATAATAATGCGATTTTGGAAATCCATCCAGGATCCGGTGGTACTGAGGCTCAGGACTGGGGTGATATGTTGCTTCGTATGTACACTCGCTATGGAAATGCTAAAGACTTTAAAGTGGAAGTATTGGATTACCAAGCAGGAGATGAAGCTGGTATCAAGTCAGTAACCCTATCATTTGAAGGGCCCAATGCCTATGGTCTTCTCAAGTCAGAAATGGGTGTACACCGTTTGGTGCGAATCTCGCCATTTGACTCTGCCAAACGTCGCCATACCTCTTTCACATCGGTGGAAGTAATGCCAGAATTGGATGATACCATTGAAGTGGAAATCCGTGAAGATGATATCAAGATGGATACCTTCCGTTCAGGTGGAGCTGGTGGACAAAATGTCAATAAGGTTTCAACAGGTGTACGTTTGACACACATTCCTACGGGAACTGTTGTCCAATCAACAGTGGATCGTACCCAGTATGGAAATAGAGATCGAGCTATGAAGATGTTGCAGGCTAAGCTCTATCAAATGGAGCAAGAGAAGAAAGCTGCGGAGGTAGATTCCCTCAAGGGTGAGAAAAAAGAAATCACATGGGGAAGTCAAATCCGTTCTTATGTCTTCACGCCTTATACTATGGTAAAAGATCATCGAACTAGTTTTGAAGTTGCGCAGGTAGATAAGATTATGGACGGAGACCTAGATGGTTTTATCGATGCCTACCTCAAGTGGCGAATCAGCTAAGATAGAAAGGAACTCACATGTCAATCATTGAAATGAGAGATGTCGTCAAAAAATACGACAACGGAACGACTGCCCTACGTGGTGTTTCGGTCAGCATTCAACCAGGAGAATTTGCCTATATCGTAGGTCCGTCAGGAGCTGGGAAATCAACCTTTATTCGTTCTTTGTATCGCGAAGTAAAAATCGAAAAAGGAAGTTTATCTGTTGCTGGTTTTAATCTGGTTAAAATTAAAAAGAAAGATGTCCCTCTCCTACGTCGTAGTGTTGGAGTTGTCTTCCAGGATTATAAACTGTTACCAAAGAAAACCGTTTATGAAAATATTGCCTATGCAATGGAAGTTATTGGTGAGAGCCGCCGTAATATCAAAAAACGTGTTATGGAAGTCTTAGACTTGGTTGGATTGAAGCATAAGGTTCGTTCTTTCCCAAATGAACTTTCAGGGGGAGAACAACAGCGTATTGCGATTGCGCGTGCTATTGTAAATAATCCCAAAGTATTGATTGCGGACGAACCAACAGGAAACTTGGACCCAGATAATTCATGGGAAATCATGAATTTGTTGGAACGCATCAATCTCCAAGGTACAACTGTCTTGATGGCTACCCACAACAGTCAGATTGTAAATACCTTGCGCCACCGTGTCATTGCCATTGAAAATGGCCGTGTCGTTCGTGACGAAGCTAAAGGAGAATATGGATACGATGATTAGTAGATTTTTTCGTCATTTATTTGAATCATTAAAAAGTTTGAAACGAAATGGCTGGATGACAGTAGCTGCTGTCAGTTCAGTTATGATTACTTTGACCTTGGTTGCAATATTTGCATCTGTTATCTTTAATACGGCTAAACTAGCTACAGATATTGAAAATAATGTTCGAGTAATGGTATACATTCGTAAGGACGTAGCTGATAATAGTGAGACTATTGAAAAAGAAGGTCAAACTGTTACAAATAACGACTACCATAAGGTATATGATGCTTTGAAAGGTATGTCAACCGTTAAAAGTGTTACGTTTTCAAGTAAAGAAGAACAATATGAAAAGTTGACAGAAACAATGGGGGACAACTGGAAAATCTTTGAAGGCGATGCCAATCCTCTCTATGATGCATATATCGTTGATACCAATACACCAAGTGATGTAAAGACAGTAGCAGAAGAGGCTAAAAAAATCGAAGGTGTATCAGAAGTTCAAGATGGTGGTGCTAATACAGAACGCTTGTTTAAGTTAGCCTCATTTATTCGTGTCTGGGGACTAGTTATCGCGGGATTATTGATTTTCATTGCAGTGTTCTTGATTTCTAATACTATACGTATCACCATCATTTCACGAAGCCGTGAAATTCAAATCATGCGTTTAGTAGGTGCTAAGAATGGCTATATCCGCGGGCCTTTCTTGCTTGAAGGTGCCTTCATTGGTTTGCTTGGAGCAACACTTCCATCAGTTTTGGTATTTATTGTCTATAAAATGGTTTACCAATCGGTTAATAAGTCATTGGTTGGTCAGAACCTTTCGATGATATCACCAGAAATATTCAGTCCACTGATGATTGCTCTATTATTTGTGATTGGAATTTTTATCGGTTCAATCGGATCAGGAATTTCAATGCGCCGATTCCTGAAAATCTAAAATAGAAGTATATTTGAGGAGGTTTTAATATCTCCTTTTTTTCTACAAAAATTTTAGAAAAAAGTCTACTTTTTTTTATAAAAGCCTTTACAAAAAAAATTAAAGTGGTATAATTAATACATAGTTAAGTGCAAACGTTTTCGTAAAACGTTTGCCTAAATAAAAATAAAGGAGATTTGAATGATGAAAGATACATTCAAAAATGTCTTGTCTTTCGAGTTTTGGCAAAAATTCGGTAAGGCTTTGATGGTGGTTATCGCCGTTATGCCGGCTGCTGGTTTGATGATTTCAATCGGTAAGTCGCTTGTGATGATCAACCCTAACTTTGCTCCACTCGTTATTACTGGTGGTGTACTAGAGCAAATCGGTTGGGGGGTTATCGTTAACCTTCATATCTTGTTCGCCCTAGCCATTGGAGGTAGCTGGGCTAAAGAACGTGCTGGTGGTGCTTTCGCCGCTGGTCTTGCCTTCATCTTGATTAACCGTATCACTGGTACAATCTTTGGCGTATCAGGCGATATGTTGAAAAATCCAGATGCTATGGTAACAACTCTCTTTGGTGGATCAATCAAAGTTGCTGATTACTTCATTAGTGTTATGGAAGCCCCAGCACTTAACATGGGTGTGTTCGTAGGGATTATCTCAGGTTTTATTGGAGCAACTGCTTACAACAAATACTACAACTTCCGTAAGCTTCCTGATGCACTTTCATTCTTTAACGGAAAACGTTTTGTACCGTTTGTAGTTATTCTTCGTTCAGTAATCGCTGCAATCGTACTTTCAGCTTTCTGGCCACTTGTGCAAACTGGTATCAATAGCTTTGGTATCTGGATTGCTAACTCACAAGAAACTGCTCCAATCCTTGCACCATTCTTGTATGGTACATTGGAACGCTTGCTCTTGCCATTTGGTCTTCACCACATGTTGACTATCCCAATGAACTACACAGCTCTTGGTGGTACTTATGAAGTCTTAACTGGTGCAGCAAAAGGTAGCCAAGTATTTGGTCAAGACCCACTATGGCTTGCATGGGTAACAGACCTTGTAAACCTTAAAGGTACTGATGCTACTCAATACCAACACTTGTTAGATACAGTCCATCCAGCTCGTTTCAAAGTTGGACAAATGATCGGTTCATTCGGTATCTTGATGGGTGTGATTGTGGCTATCTACCGTAATGTTGATGCTGATAAGAAACACAAATACAAAGGTATGATGATTGCAACAGCTCTTGCAACATTCTTGACAGGGGTTACTGAACCAATCGAATACATGTTCATGTTCATCGCAACACCTATGTATCTTGTTTACTCACTTGTTCAAGGTGCTGCCTTTGCAATGGCTGACGTTGTAAACCTACGTATGCACTCATTCGGTTCAATCGAGTTCTTGACTCGTACACCTATCGCGATTAGCGCTGGTATCGGTATGGATATCGTTAACTTCATTTGGGTAACTGTTCTCTTTGCTGTAATCATGTACTTTATCGCAAACTTCATGATTCAAAAATTCAACTACGCCACTCCAGGACGTAACGGTAACTACGAAACTGCTGAAGGTTCAGAAGAAGCTAGCGGTGAAGTAAAAGTTGCTGCAGGTTCTCAAGCTGTAAACATTATCAACCTTCTTGGTGGACGTGCAAACATCGTTGATGTTGATGCATGTATGACTCGTCTTCGTGTAACTGTAAAAGACGCTGACAAAGTCGGTGATGCAGAACAATGGAAAGCAGAAGGAGCTATGGGTCTTGTCATGAAAGGACAAGGAGTTCAAGCTATCTACGGTCCAAAAGCAGACGTATTGAAATCTGATATCCAAGATATCCTTGATTCAGGTGAAATCATTCCTGAAACTCTTCCAAGTCAAATGACAGAAGCGCAACAAAACACTGTTCACTTCAAAGGTCTTACTGAGGAAGTTTACTCAGTAGCAGACGGTCAAGTTGTTGCCTTGGAACAAGTTAAAGATCCAGTATTTGCTCAAAAAATGATGGGCGACGGATTTGCTGTAGAACCTGCAAATGGAAACATTGTATCTCCAGTTTCAGGTACTGTATCAAGCATCTTCCCTACAAAACATGCTCTTGGTCTTGTGACTGAAGCGGGTCTTGAAGTACTTGTTCACATTGGTTTGGACACAGTAAGTCTTGAAGGAAAACCATTTACTGTTCATGTAGCTGAAGGGCAAAAAGTTGCAGCAGGTGATCTTCTTGTCACAGCTGACTTGGATGCTATCCGTGCAGCAGGTCGTGAAACTTCAACAGTGGTTGTCTTCACAAATGCTGAAGCTATTAAATCAGTTAAATTAGAACAAACAGGTTCTCTTGCAGCTAAAACAGCAGTTGCTAAAGTAGAATTGTAATACACTTGAGGTTGGAAGCTGTTTTCCAACCTCTTGTTTTAGGAGAAAAGCATGAAATTTTTAACACTCAATACTCATAGCTGGATGGAAAAAGAAGCCGAGGAAAAATTCCAGCTTTTGCTTGAAGATATTCTTGATAAAGATTATGATTTGATTTGTTTCCAAGAAATCAATCAGGTAATCACCTCGCCTAAGGTAGAAGTTAATGATCTCTATCAAGCTTTACCAGCAGCTGAGCCGATTCATAAAGATCATTATGTTAGACTTTTGGTTGAAAAGTTGTCAGAGCAAGGGAAAGATTACTACTGGACTTGGGCCTATAACCATATTGGTTATGACCGCTACCATGAAGGTGTGGCTATCTTGTCTAAAACACCTATTGAAGCAAGAGAAATTTTGGTTTCAGATGTGGATGATCCAACAGACTATCATACTCGCCGTGTCGCTCTAGCTGAAACTGTAGTCGATGGTAATGAACTTGCAGTTGCCAGTGTCCACCTTTCTTGGTGGGATAAAGGTTTCCAAGAAGAATGGGCACGATTTGAGGCTGTCTTGAAAGAATTGAACAAGCCACTTTTGCTTGCTGGAGATTTCAACAATCCAGCAGGTCAGGAAGGCTACCAAGCTATTTTAGCTAGTCCATTAGGCTTACAAGACGCATTTGAAGTTGCTAAAGAGAAAAGTGGTAGCTATACTGTTCCACCAGAAATTGATGGCTGGAAGGGGAACACAGAACCCCTTCGAATCGACTATGTTTTTACTACCAAAGAGTTAGCGGTGGAAAATTTACATGTCGTATTTGATGGCAACAAGAGTCCACAAGTTAGTGATCACTATGGCTTGAGTGCTATTTTAAACTGGAAATAATAACTGATACTCTTTGAAAATCAAATTCAAACCACGTCAACGTCGCCTTGCCGTATAGATGTTACTGACTTCGTCAGTTCTATCTGCAACCTCAAAACACTGTTTTGAGCAACCTGCGGCTAGTTTCCTAGTTTGCTCTTTGATTTTCATTGAGTATGAAAAGAGGTTGGAATCATGAAATTCCAGCCTTTTTCTGACTAGAGATGCTACTGGAAATAGCCTAAATATTATATTATCCAATTAGAGAGTGATAACTAACTGATGCCTTAAAACGGCTTTATAACAACAAGAAAACTAACCATTGATAGCTGAAAATGCTAAAAACGGCTAGTTTTTGTTGTTTTCTCGTTGAGAATTTACTTCAAAATATTTTACGGTGTATGTATATGACCTTTTATGTGGTTTTGTTTTGTGATATAATAATTAAGTTAGGAGGGTTACTTATGGTTGAATTTACTCTTGAACCTTTCGCAAATGATACTTTCCGCCTGCTAAAGTCGCTGAAGGAAAATCAAGTCGAAGTGAAAGGCGATTATTATATCCCCCTATCTCAACAAGAGATAGCTGACATCAACCACATGTCAAAATTAAAAACAAATAGACTATTGCGTGATTTGATTGAGGGAGATTATGTTTGCCCTTATCAAAATAAGCGTGGTAAGTATGCAATTACTGAAAAAGGTCAAAAAGTTTTACGCCTAATTCAGAAGAAAAATGCTTGACGAAGGAGAGAATGATGGTACAATCATTAGACAAGACAAGACAAGACAAGACAAGACAAGACAAGACAAGACAAGACAAGACAAGACAAGACAAGACAAGACAAGACAAGACAAGACAAGACAAGACAAGACAAGACAAGACAAGACAAGACAAGACAAGACAAGACAAGACAAGACAAGACAAGACAAGTAATTAAGGTTATTTCTTTAACCTCTTTTTATGCTACAAAAAGAAAGACAGAATTTACTACTAAGCGTGTAAGTTCTGTTTTTTGTGTTTAGAGGGAGGGAGCAATCATGGGGAAAATAACAAAAGAAGAAAAATACCTAATCGAACAGTATATAAAATCCTTTGATAAACAAATTGTGAAGGTGGATGTAGAACAAGATTCTATAATCTATGATAAAAGTTTATCAATGGATAAAAAAATTAAAATGGAAAATTGTGGTGATGAGGAATGGACGAGAGCATTTATTATCACAAAATTAGTAAATGAATTAGGCTATCCAGTCGAAAGAATAAAACTAGAAAAGCGATTCAATCTAGGAAGAGGAGCTAAAGAGGTTTATGTTGATGTCAGATTATCAGATGCTAACGGAGACGCCTTCTTGTTCTTTGAAATAAAGTCTCCAAGTCAGTATGAAATTGAAATGGAAACTGCGATTGAAAATCAGTTGATAAAAGTAGCCAGTCAAGAAATAGCTGAGGGACATAATGTAAAATACTTGGTCTATTCTAGTATCAATTTTACCAATAATTCTGTCCAAGATAATTCGATGTTATTAGATTATAGTAGAAATAATTCCTATGAACTATGGAAAGAAAATCGTGAATATACAGATACTATACCTTCAAATTACGGTTTAGCAATAAAAAAACCTTATGTTCGAGGAAGTGACAAAGATTTAGAGTTAGATTATAGCGAATCTACTATCAATCAATTAAGTGTTAAGTTGCATGATGTCCTTTGGGGTGGTGGAGCAACTTCTGATAATGATATTTTTTCAGCATTGACTAATCTAATTCTAGCTAAAATACATGATGAGGACACCACTTCTGATGATGAAGCATATAAATTTCAATCTAACACTTTTATTGATTCAAATGAAGAATTTGAAAGTTTGGAAGATTTATATGATAGAATAAATGGATTGTATATTGATGCAGTTAAAGAAAGAATGTCTATTACGAATGAAGCAGACATTCCGCCAGTAGTTCAACGTGGAAAATTTTCTCTTTCAAAACTAAAACACACAGTACAAACTTTAGAAAAATATGCTTTTAGAGCTGAAAATGGTGTTATAGCAAACCAAGACTTGTTAGGAAAATTTTTTGAAGGAATTATTCAGAGTGATTATAAACAAAGTAAAGGTCAATTTTTTACCCCTCAAAACATTGTAAAGTTTATGTTCTATGCAGTAAAAGCTGATGAACAAGCAATCGAACTCATCAATAATGGGACACCTAGTTTACCATATTTTATAGACCCATCTGCTGGAAGTGGTACATTTATGGTTGAATTTATGAGGTTATTAACACACGAGATTTCAAAAACTACTAAATTAAAACGAAATCCTCAAATTACTCAAAAAAGAAATCAATGGTTCCCAAGTTGGGCTGAAAATACATGGGCACAGCAATATGTATATGGCATTGAATTAAATCATGATTTAGGAACTGCCGTCAAGGTAAATATGATTTTACATGGAGATGGCTCTGCAAACGTATTTTCCGGAACAGAATTAGGAGATGGGTTATCAAAATTCACAAAGTATCTTAAGTTAGATGCAGATGGCAATAAACGTGATAATAACGAACTAGAGAAAAATATACTTAGTGATGTGTACTCTAAACCTGTCAACGAACATTTTGACATTATAATGAGTAACCCACCATTCTCCGTAAAATTAGATGGGGATACACAAAAAGAAGTTGCAAGTAATTTTATCTTCTCAAATAAGAGTTCAGAAAATTTGTTTATTGAAAGATACTATCAGCTATTGAAACCTAATGGGAGGTTAGCTGTTGTATTGCCTGAAAGTATCTTTGATACCGCTCAAAACAAATATATACGAGTGTTTCTGTTTAAGTATTTTAAGATAAAAGCTCTTGTATCTTTACCACAAACTACTTTTGCTTATACTCCTACCAAAACGTCAATTCTCTTTGCACAGAAAAAAACAAATGATGAGATTAAAAATTGGAACAAAAACATCATCAAAGCTTGTTTAGAATATAATCGTTTAAGTCTCATTGTAGGAAATCTATATAAAGTATTTTTTGAAGAAAAAGACGAGAAGACATTAAATATCAAAGAGCTTTCTGGGGAACAACGTTCTTTGGCGGTTGCGGAATTTCTGCAAGTTGGAATAGGTTTGCAAATTGATTCTAGCGAATCTTGGGAAATCTTATTAGAAAAGTATAAATCTGAATTATTAGATACAGAGGGGAATAGAAAACAAGGATTGTTAATTCCTGACAAAGATTTGGAAGAATTAACTGAAGGATATAAAGTAAATATAAACTGGGTTCTTAGATATATAGCCAACAAAACAGAATTACAAAACAATGTTTTTATGGCAGAAACTGAGCATATTGGATTCAAAGTTAAAAAACGAAAAGGTAAGGTTATTTTGCAAAAATCCAAAAACGAACTCTACCTAGAGGATGAAAACGGAGAAATATTAACTGTTGATACAGAAAAAGCAAATATACTTAGCTTAATTAGAGAAATAGAATGGGATAAAATATGAAAATAACCAGTTATACTTTTAAAGATTTATTTATAGAGGATAGTTTGCGAATTGATTATTCTTTTATTAGTCTGTCAAACAGAAATTATCAAGAAAGCTATTCTTTTACTGATATTTTTCAAGAAGTTACTTCTAATACTGTTAATGATATTCCAAGCGGAAAGTTTAGATACTGCCAAATTGGAGATGTAGATTCCAATGGAACAGTCAATCCCGTTTCTCTCGATTTTGAAAATGAAGATAGAGATTTTGAGAATGTTGACTATTATAAAAAAATAAGAAACAACGATATTATCAAAGTAAAAAAAGGGGATATTTTAATTTCTTCTATTCGACCAAATCTTAAAAAGATTATCTACATTGATGAGACAAAAGAGGACATTTTTTTTACAAACGCATTCATTCATCTACGTTCGGTTGACCTTAGATATAGTTTGATAAACTATTTCATATTGAGAGATTTTTTCCTGAATGATATAATTTCAGTAGCTAGAGTAGGTAAAGGTTATCCCACTATCAAATTTTCAGACTTACGATATATAAATTTTGATAAAACAACAATAGATAAAATCTATTCTAATGGAGAAGATAACTTTTCTATAATTTCTGCAAAATATCAAGAAATACAGAAGTTATTGCAAGAATCTATCACAAGATTTGACTTTTGTAACGAAATTTTTTCCAAGAAATTTTTTTGGGATTTAAGTGAATTTCAGAAAATAAAAGAGAATAGAGTTTTTTATCGAGATAGTTCTATATTTGTAAACTCGAATGACCTTAGAATGAGTTTTCATTTCAATCATCCGATTAGAAGTTATATAATTAGCACTTTACAAAATCAAAATTTTGAACTACTGAAAAATTTGACAACAGAACGAATTACTCTCGGACAATCAATAAAACCTGAAGAATATGTTTCAGATGGTATGTTTTCAAATTATTACTATGTATCAATGAACACCATAAAAACTTGGGATTTCAATGCTGATGAAGCTAAATTAGTTACCAGTGAATATTATCTGTCTAATTATGAAAATAAGAGTGTAGCAATGGGAGATGTAATAATTGCACGTTCTGGAGAAGCAATCGGTAAAACATCGTTAATTCCCAAAAATGTAGAAGGTATATATGCCGATTTTACAACTAGAGTGAGAGTTGACAAAAATAAGATTCTCCCTGAATACTTTTATTATTTTACATTAACTGATTTTTTTAGAAGTTTAATAATGACTGATTATAGCGGTCTTCAAAATAAAAATATTTACCCAAAAAATTTAGGAGATTTCCCTATACCAATGATAGTTTTAGAAGAACAAAAAGAAATAGTTAGAGACATAGAGTATTCTATGAAGAAGGAAGAACAAAAGAAAGAGAAAGCTCATGTAGTATATAGTGAAATCATAAAATTGTTATCTGCTTTATAACACATACCCACTAGACCGCATCACTTCCAAATCTTCTTCATCTATGAGTTGATTTCGGTCTTTTGCGAGTTGTTGGTAGAGTATATCTTGAATATTATCCTGCTTCAAGATAACTGATACCAACGACCAATGAGCTAGTTTCTTGTAACGAGGAATCCGACATTCCTTAGCGATAGCGTATAGGCGTGTTTTTGGCAAGTCTAAGAGGTACTCACGCTTATTGAATGATAATACTCCATCTTCCTCGTTAAACTTGAAATAGGGGTTATCAATGGCATTTCTAGCCTTTTCCGTTTCTTCTTTCAATACTTCCATATAGCGAGAACTTGGTTTTGGTAATGATAATTCTTTTTGCCTTACTTCAGTTGAAGTAAGGTTTTTCTTTGTTTTCAAAATCTCGATAAAGATATTTTCTGCATCATTCTGTGAGGTTGGGTAATGACCGTTAGTAGTTCGCCAATTTCTGATATAAGTGAAAAATCCAATATAATCTTGAAGGTGTTTTGTTGATACATTTGTCATATCACGGTAGATATATTGCTTAATCTCATTATGCAGTTCATTGACACGAGCAAGAGAAAGTCCATTTTGGTATTTTATATCGTTAAAAGTATCAAATAGGATTTCGCCACGGTTGGTTATTTTGTCTGTTATCCCTTCATAGTAGAGGTGTTCTAATACCTTTTTGTTGGTTTTCTTTTCAAATTCTTCTGTTGCTTGAATGATATAGCCGTAGTTACCTATGATTTTTAAGAAATTTGAAGGTCTAACATAGTGTGGAGTGTTTCTCAACTGACAATAATCTTCATACACGCTATTGGCATCGCTACATAAATAAGCGATGTTATCAAAGTGTTGGTCAAATAAATCAAAGAATAGTTCAGGAGACAGTTTTCCAAGACTAGCAACCTTACAAACACAATAACCACGATTATCAATAGCAGTTACAACAGTCGCAAACTCCGCTCCCATAACACCATATTGAGAGGGTTGGCGACCATATCTAGCTTTACGCTCGACACTATTTCCGATGGTGGATTTTAGCTTCCGATTTCCTTTTTGACTTTCTCGGATAAAAGTTTCATCAACTTGCACAACGCCTGTTAGTTTTGGCATGGGCATTTCAGTTAGAGTATGTATTAGTTTCATTCTCCAAAGCCATACCGTCTTGTAGTTGATACCTTCGCAACCATAGTCTTTAGTCAAAACATTTATCATATCGTGTATGGAATAGCTGTTAATTGTCATTTCTAGGACTTTAATCCAAATATCTCAATGCCAACGTGTTTTTTCTAGGATAGTATCTGTAAAACGAGTGAACCTCCTATTGCACTCTTTACACTTGAATTGTTGGATATTATTCTTACGACCGTTTTTAACTATATCGTGAGAGGAGCAAGTAGGACATGAAGAATTTACTTCTAAACTCTCTAACCGTTGCTCAAAGTTTGAAACGGTCAGTTTGTTAAGGGTATCGGAGAAGTCGCTATCTTGGGTATTTGAGTAATGTTCTACAACGCTTTTGAATTGAGTAAACGGCAATTTCTCAATATAAGCCATAATTTCATCTAAATTCAAGTTTTTCTTAGCCATAAAACACCTCTCTAACAACATACGGTTTAATTATCTACACTATAATTATAACATAAAACAATCTGGATTCACAGTAAGAAACAGCCTTGAAATAGAGTTATTGAGTTTAGAAATGTTGATATAATGGCGATTTGAACCGTCACACCATTATTGGATAATATAACCTAAATAAGTGAGACTACTGAAATGGAATAAAATGTGGTATAATTTATAAGATAGATAGAATCGAGGATATTATGTCATTTACGAAATTTCAATTTAAAAACTATATTAGAGAAGCCTTGGAGGAGTTGAAATTTACAACTCCAACAGAGGTGCAAGATAAGTTAATTCCTATTGTTTTGGCTGGTCGTGACCTAGTCGGTGAATCAAAAACAGGTTCGGGTAAGACTCACACTTTCCTATTGCCGATTTTCCAGCAATTAGATGAAGCCAGCGATAGTGTTCAAGCAGTCATTACTGCACCGAGCCGTGAATTAGCTACTCAAATTTACCAAGCAGCCCGTCAGATTGCTACTCACTCAGAAGTAGAAGTTCGTGTGGTTAATTATGTGGGAGGGACAGATAAGGCTCGCCAGATTGACAAATTGGCAAGTAACCAGCCTCATATTGTTATCGGAACGCCTGGCCGTATTTATGACTTAGTTAAGTCTGGTGATCTAGCTATTCACAAGGCTAAGACCTTTGTGGTCGATGAGGCAGATATGACCTTGGATATGGGATTCTTGGAAACTGTTGATAAGATTGCTGGAAGCCTTCCAAAAGACCTGCAATTCATGGTCTTCTCAGCGACTATCCCACAAAAACTGCAACCATTCTTGAAAAAATACTTGTCAAATCCTGTTATGGAAAAAATCAAGACCAAAACGGTCATTTCTGATACCATTGATAATTGGTTGATTTCGACCAAGGGCCGAGATAAGAATGCTCAAATTTACCAGTTGACTCAGTTGATGCAACCGTATTTGGCAATGATTTTTGTTAACACTAAAACGCGTGCTGATGAATTGCATTCATATCTGACTGCTCAAGGCTTGAAGGTGGCAAAAATCCATGGGGATATTGCCCCTCGTGAGCGCAAACGTATCATGAACCAGGTGAAAAATCTGGATTTTGAGTATATTGTCGCAACAGATTTGGCAGCGCGTGGAATTGATATTGAAGGTGTCAGCCATGTCATCAATGATGCTATTCCGCAAGATTTGTCCTTCTTTGTTCATCGAGTTGGTCGTACTGGAAGAAATGGCCTACCAGGTACAGCTATTACCCTTTACCAGCCAAGTGATGACTCGGATATCCGTGAGTTGGAGAAATTGGGAATCAAGTTTACTCCTAAGATGGTCAAAGACGGGGAATTTCAAGATACTTATGACCGTGATCGTCGTGCCAACCGTGAGAAAAAACAAGATAAACTTGATATCGAAATGATTGGTTTGGTAAAAAAGAAAAAGAAAAAAGTCAAACCAGGTTATAAGAAAAAAATTAAATGGGCGGTTGATGAAAAGCGCCGCAAAACCAAGCGCGCTGAAAATCGTGCTCGCGGTCGCGCAGAGCGTAAAGCAAAACGCCAAACATTTTAATAGAAAAAGTTGGAGTACTGAGCTCCAATTTTTTTTATTTATGAGAACGAACTATTTAAACAGAAACACTACAATAAAGACTGCAAATTGCGATAAAAAATGGTATAATGATAAAGTTATATAGTCCCGATAAGATGGTAGATATTTATCACTAAGAGTTTTCCTATCAGTACTTTGTAATTCGCAAAGACTGACGGCTCTAAAGTAGTCGCTCGTCATTTTACGGTTGTCGCTATAGGGCGGTCACCCTATCCGCCTTACTAGCTTCAGAAATAAAAAAGTATCGTTTTTATTTCTTTCGCTTCGTAACTCTTAGAAAATGAAAATACCTATCAGTACTTTGTAACTCTATAACACTATTTTTAAGGGGGGACATTTTTATGTCAGAACGTAAATTATTCACGTCTGAATCTGTATCTGAGGGACATCCAGATAAGATTGCAGACCAAATTTCAGATGCGATTTTGGATGCTATTTTAGCAGAGGATCCAGAGGCGCACGTTGCTGCTGAGACAGCTGTATATACTGGTTCCGTCCATGTTTTTGGTGAAATATCTACAAATGCTTATGTGGATATTAACCGTGTGGTTCGTGACACTATTGCAGAGATTGGCTACACCAATACAGAATATGGTTTTTCTGCTGAGACTGTAGGAGTACATCCATCTTTGGTGGAACAATCTCCTGACATTGCCCAAGGTGTCAACGAAGCCTTGGAGGTTCGTGGGAATGCAGACCAAGATCCGCTTGATTTGATTGGTGCTGGAGACCAAGGGCTCATGTTTGGATTTGCAGTGGATGAAACAGAAGAGCTCATGCCATTGCCAATTTCACTCAGTCATAAATTGGTTCGTCGTTTGGCAGAACTTCGTAAGTCTGGGGAAATCAGCTATCTTCGCCCAGATGCTAAATCACAAGTTACAGTTGAGTATGATGAAAATGACCGTCCAGTACGTGTGGACACAGTCGTGATTTCAACTCAGCACGATCCAGAAGTCAGCAACGAACAAATTCATAATGATGTGATTAACAAGGTCATTAAAGAAGTTATTCCGGCTTCTTACTTGGATGAGCAAACCAAATTCTTCATCAATCCAACTGGTCGCTTTGTAATCGGTGGACCTCAAGGGGACTCAGGTTTGACTGGTCGTAAGATTATCGTGGATACCTATGGTGGCTACTCTCGTCATGGTGGTGGTGCTTTCTCTGGTAAGGATGCGACTAAGGTGGACCGTTCAGCCTCTTATGCGGCTCGTTATATTGCCAAGAATATCGTTGCAGCAGGTCTTGCTAAGAAGGCGGAAGTGCAATTGGCTTATGCTATCGGTGTTGCCCAGCCTGTTTCTGTTCGTATCGATACCTTCGGTACAGGAACAGTAGCTGAAAGCAAACTTGAAAAAGCTGCTCGTCAAATCTTTGACCTTCGTCCAGCAGGAATTATCCAAATGCTGGACCTTAAGCGTCCAATTTACCGTCAAACAGCGGCTTATGGACACATGGGACGTACAGATATTGACCTTCCATGGGAACGTTTGGATAAGGTAGATACTTTGAAAGAAGCAGTCAAATAGATAAGAAAACCAACGTTTTGAACGTTGGTTTTTATAAATATAAGTTATCCTTATTTAAATAGGATTTGTAAATTGCTGGCCTGTTATAATTTATTCATTGTTTTTAAAAATGCCCAGTTACCAATTGATTTTGACCCGTATTTTAAGTCCATATGGTCCAGTAATACATAATCGTTTTTCTCGTAGAATGAGGAATTTCTAGCTGTACTGGTTATGAGTCCCAAGTGTTTACAGCCTTTTGATTTGACATAAGGTTCAATCCCTTGTGTCAGAAAAGTACTGCCTATTCCCTGCCCCTTACTTGCTGTATTAACAGCTAAAGCCATCAAATACCAATCAAACTCTCCTGATTGTTCTAAGTGCTTTTTGGAACGTTTTACAAAGTCAAAGTATTTAAAAAGATTTCGTGGTCGAATGTAGCGAAAAATGTTTGTTCCGCCATTTTGTAGATAGGATAGTATACAGAAATCCTTTTGTTGCAAAAGGGCGACTGCACGTAATTCTCCATCTTGTTCCGCAACTAAACAGTTTCCTTTTTTAATATAGACTCTGGTAAGCATTGTTTGTAATGTTTCTACAAAATTAGGATAATAATCAGGCTTCTTTAAATCATCCCTTATAATCGTTAAAAAGGGATAGTCAAGAAAGGAATTGGCTAATATTTTTCCAATTTTTTCGTATTCTTCAAGTCTTGCCTCTCGATATATCATGTCTCCCATGCTTGTCTCCTTTGTTACCTATAAAATTGTGTATGATAGGATTTCAAGATAAAAAATTGGAGATGATTTAAAAAGCTAAATAAACCCAATTTTGTTCCATAAGGTTTAAAGCACTTTCTAATCTCTCCAAGATTTTATTTGGTTGGAATCGAAATTCCAATTAATTTTTCTGAATAGAGGGTTTTGATATTGGCCTCATCAATAGATTCCTTATCAATTTTACGTTTCAAGAAAAATTCTTGAATAGCTTCGATTTCAGGTTCGCGGATAGCGCGGTGTTTGTTTGAGATGAGGATTTCATAGTGAAGCGGAGCTTGGGTAAAAATAACATCAGTATTCCCTGCAGAATAAACCTCAACAAGAGTTGCATCTGTACTTTCTAGCTGGCTTTTTACAAGTTGCGAGTGTGAGTTTGTTGTATTGATAAGCTTCATAACATTTCCTCCGATTTTCTAATTCTATTATAGCACTTTTTGAATAAAGTAGCTTGATTTAGCCAATCTTATGCTGTTTTTTCCAAGATTCGATAGCCCATTTATGGCTACCACGTTTGAGGTTTTCAATAGCCTCATCAATAGGGAACCAGGCAATATGATTAAAGTCTTCTAGTGGCTTTTGCACTTCTTTGAAAGAAATCGCTTCATAGAGGTAGGCTGGATTGTAGTAGTAGGTGTCACGGTGACGAGAATAGAAATATTCGTCAGCTTGTCCGTAATAGGTACCAATTTCAGCTGTAAAGCCAAGCTCTTCAATCAATTCACGCTTTAGGGCTTCTTGATGATTTTCACCTGTTTCAATTTCACCACCTGGTAGGAACCAAGCACCATTAGGTGCTTGAACAAGAACAATTTGTTTTTGTTCAGCATCAGGGATAACTGCATATACGCCATAGCGTGAAACATAGTCTGTATTTGCTTTCTTTTCTCCGAAAGTTGGGTTTGCCATTGAATTTTCCTCATTATTTATTATCTTTATTATTATCTTAATGGAGAAAGACCGAGCTGTCAAGAATTTATAGTTATTTTAATAAAAAGGAGCAGAAAATTTTCATTTTCTACTCCTTTTCTGTAGGATTTATACTTCTTTTTCAGAAGTTTTTACTTCAGCTTTTTTGGCAGACTTAATTTGAATCTTGCCCTTGCTGGTCATAACTGCTTTGAGGTCTTTTTCACTTGGATTTTCAAGGTAGTAGTCAGTGATTGCGTCCTCTATATAGTCTTGAATAGTACGACGAAGTGGGCGTGCTCCCATTTTTGGATCATAACCGAGGTCAACTAATTTTTCCTTGACCTTGTCTGTCACATCTAAATGAATGTTGTTGCTAGAAAGGCGCTTGTTAACGTCTGCTAGCATAAGCTCGACAATCTGAAGGAGGTTGTCCTTGCTGAGAGCCTTAAATTCGATAATACCATCAAAACGGTTCATAAACTCTGGGCTAAAGAAGTTACCGAGTTCACCGAGAACAGAATTGGTACGTCCTTCGCGAGCGGCCCCAAATCCAACGCTGGCTTCTGCCTTACCTGTACCTGCATTTGAAGTCATGATGATGATAGCGTCCTTGAAGCTAACGGTACGTCCTTGCCCATCTGTCAAACGACCATCGTCCAAGACTTGAAGGAACATATGCATAACATCTGGATGGGCTTTCTCTACTTCATCCAAGAGAATAAGAGAATATGGATTGCGGCGGACTTTTTCAGTTAATTGCCCAGCCTCATCGTAGCCAACATAACCTGGAGGGGCGCCGACCAACTTAGCCACGCTGTGTTTTTCCATGTATTCGCTCATGTCAAAGCGAATCATGCTGTCAGCAGAACCAAAGAGTTCGATGGCCAGTTGTTTGGAAAGTTCTGTCTTACCGACACCAGTTGGCCCGACGAAGAGGAAGCTTCCGATTGGGCGGTTAGGCGTACCGAGACCGACGCGATTACGGCGAATAGCCTTGGCAATCTTATCGACAGCATCATCTTGGCCAATAACATGAGACTTGAGATCTTCGGCTAGATGGATGAGCTGAGATTGTTCTTTCTCTTTCAAATCGCCAACAGGGATATTGGTTTTCTGCTCGATAATGTGCTCAATGGTTTTTTCACTAATGATAGGAGTATCCTGGTCTGTGACCTTTTTCTTTTGCATTTCCTTATACTTGGCAATCTGATCGCGGAAGTAGGCAGCTTTCTCAAAATCTTCTTCTCGTGTAGCTTGAGATTTGAGATTTTCAGCCTCAATCAAGCGCTGATCAATCACTTTAGGGTCTACAAAATTTAAAGTCAAGTTCATCTTAGAACCAGCTTCATCTAGAAGGTCAATGGCCTTGTCAGGCAAGAAGCGATCTTGGATGTAACGATTGGAAAGAGTTGCAGCTGCTTCAATCGCAGCATCGGTATACTGAACGTGGTGGTAGTCTTCGTATTTCTTTTGAATGCCTTTGAGGATAGTGATTGTTTCTTCCACCGTTGGTTCATCGACCTTAACAGGTTGCATACGACGCTCTAGGGCAGCATCTTTTTCAATGATACGGTATTCATTGAGGGTAGTTGCACCGACCAGTTGCAGTTCACCACGAGCAAGGGCTGGTTTGAGGATATTTCCTGCGTCCATATTGCCATCGCCCGCAGAACCAGCACCGACAATTTCATGGATTTCGTCGATAAAGAGGATGATGTCCTCACGTTTGCGAATTTCTTCCATGAGTTTTTGCATACGTTCTTCAAATTGTCCACGGATACCCGTTCCTTGAACTAGGCTAACTACATCTAGACGGATGACTTGTTTACCTTGGAGTTTATGTGGAACATCGCCATCAACAATTTTCTGAGCTAGACCTTCGACAACGGCAGTTTTTCCGACACCAGGTTCACCGATAAGAACAGGATTATTCTTGGTTCTACGATTGAGAATCTCAATGACACGGATAATCTCATCGTCGCGCCCAATAACGGGGTCAATATCTCCACGACGGGCAATCTCAGTTACGTTGATACCAAATTCTTCCAGCAGGCCTTTTTCTTGGCTTGGTGGAGGAGTTTGAGCAGGCCCACGATTTTGGGAACCATAACCGCCATTTCCACCGTAACCTCCACCTGATTGGGTTGGGGGAGTCGGAGGAGTATTGCTAGAAGGTCTAAAATTGTTTAGGTCATTGAAGAAATCACCAAAGGGATCAAAGTCACGATTGCTTAGATCCGTCATACCTTTAAAGAGGCTATTGTTAGGATCTGTTTTGATAATCTTATAACAGTTTTGACAGAGGTCAATTTGCTTTTGTTTTCCATTGAGATTGGTATAAAGATGAATTGTTGAGTCATTGATTTTACAGTTTTGACAAAGCATACATCTACCTCATTTCTTTCTTTTGCCTGACCTATCTAAAGGTCAAAAATAGTCAAATTTCTATACTCTCATTATAACAGGATTGGACTGTAAAGCAAGTAAAAAGATTGCAGCTTTGAGAAGTTGTTACAATGAAAATCTTTGAGAAATTGAGTTATAAAAAAATCCTATTTGTAAGACAAAAAGGATTTTGGTTAGACATGCAGGGGCAATCCCAGCTTGTTTTAGATTAGTAGAGAAGTTCGTAAATTTCCATTGCAATCAAGTCAATGCTGTCAAAAGTATAAGTTTCGCGAGCTTCTACATCACGAAGGGTAAAGATTGAACCGTTTTCTTCGTCGTGGCTGTATGCAACTTCTGCAACAACAACTCCTTCGCGTTCAAAATTACGTTTTAAATTTCCGCCGTCTTTTGCCATTGCTTCAAGGCGGTTGATGATTCTAACCAAATGTGATTCCATTTTGATTCTCCTTCATTTCTTATCGTTACTATTTTACCATAAAGGAGGCCAACTTGCCTAGAAAAAACTAAGATTTCTCGCTAATTCTACCAGCTTAAAGATTTTTTGAATAAATTAGACAAAAGATTTGAATTTTAATTCATTCCATGTTATAATCATACAGTATTCTATTTTAGAAAGCAGTGTGACTATGAATTTTTCTTTTTTACCTAAGTATTTACCTTATTTTAACTATGGGGCTGTCGTGACGGTTCTCATTTCTATCTGTGTTGTCTTTTTGGGAACTATTTTGGGTGTTGTCTTGGCTTTTGGGCAACGTTCAAAGTTTAAACCGCTTGTTTGGCTCGCCAACTTGTACGTTTGGATTTTCCGTGGGACACCGATGATGGTTCAGATTATGATTGCCTTTGCCCTTATGCACATCAATGCTCCGACTATTCAGGTTGGAATTTTAGGTGTTGACCTTTCTCGTCTGATTCCAGGGATTTTGATTATCTCTATGAACAGTGGTGCTTATGTTTCTGAGACTGTTCGTGCTGGGATTAATGCGGTTCCAAAAGGTCAGCTAGAGGCGGCCTATTCTTTAGGAATTCGTCCTAAAAATGCTATGCGCTATGTGATTTTGCCACAAGCTATCAAAAATATTTTGCCAGCATTGGGGAACGAATTTATCACAATTATCAAGGATAGTTCTCTTTTATCAGCTATTGGTGTCATGGAGTTGTGGAACGGAGCTACAACAGTTTCTACAACAACCTATCTACCTTTAACACCACTTTTATTTGCAGCCTTTTATTACTTGATTATGACTTCTATTTTGACAGTAGCCTTGAAAGCTTTTGAAAAACGTATGGGACAAGGAGATAAGAAATAATGACGGAAACCTTGATAAAAATTGAAAATTTACATAAATCCTTTGGAAAGAATGAAGTATTGAAGGGCATCAACCTCGAGATTAAAAGAGGAGAAGTTGTCGTTATCATCGGTCCTTCAGGGAGTGGGAAATCTACCTTGCTTCGCTCTATGAATTTGTTGGAAGAAGCGACCAAGGGTAAGGTTATCTTTGAGGGAGTTGATATTACGGACAAGAAGAATGACCTCTTTGCCATGCGTGAGAAGATGGGCATGGTTTTTCAACAATTTAATCTCTTTCCTAATATGACTGTGATGGAAAATATCACTTTGTCTCCTATCAAGACCAAAGGTGAAAGTAAGGAAGTTGCTGAGAAGAGAGCTCAGGAACTTTTGGAAAAAGTTGGTTTACCAGATAAGTCAACTGCTTATCCACAGAGTTTGTCAGGTGGGCAGCAACAGCGGATTGCCATTGCGCGTGGTTTGGCAATGGAACCAGATGTTTTACTCTTTGACGAGCCGACTTCAGCCCTGGACCCTGAAATGGTAGGTGAGGTGCTGGCGGTTATGCAAGACCTAGCCAAGTCAGGAATGACCATGGTTATCGTAACTCATGAAATGGGATTTGCCCGTGAGGTGGCAGACCGTGTCATCTTTATGGCAGACGGTGTGGTTGTTGAAGACGGAACACCAGAACAGATTTTTGAACAAACCCAAGAACAACGGACTAAGGACTTCTTGAGTAAGGTTTTATAATCTATTTTAAAATTTCAAGACAAGATTAGTGAAAAGCTAGTCTCAATACCAGTCAAGTGGAACTTACTTTGAGAAGTTACCCCCCTTATTAATAACATCCATAAATTGGATATTAGGATTTTTAATATAAAGTAGTTTTGTGTTAAAATATAATTGTTCCATATGATTCTCTCTAATGATTGTTTGGTTACTTTTCATTATAGATTATATGGGGCTTTTTTCTACAAGAAAATAGGTTTCATAATATCTATAAGAAATTTATCCTATATAAATATCATAGAGCATTTTTTATGTGGAAAACTCAGGGAAATCATCGCTTTTTTCATAAAAAAATGCTATAATGAAGGGTATGAAATATCACGATTACATCTGGGATTTAGGTGGAACTTTACTAGATAATTACGAAACTTCAACAGCTGCATTTGTTGAAACATTGGCATTGTATGGCATCACACAAGACCATGACAGTGTCTATCAGGCTTTAAAGGTTTCTACTGATTTTGCGATTGAGACATTCGCTCCCAACTTAGAGAATTTTTTAGAAAAGTACAAGGAAAATGAAGCCAGAGAGCTAGAACATCCGATTTTATTTGATGGAGTTTCTGGTTTATTGGAAGATATCTCAAATCAAGGTGGCCGTCATTTTTTAGTTTCTCATCGAAATGATCAGGTCTTGGAAATTTTAGAAAAAACCTCTATAGCAGCTTATTTTACAGAAGTGGTGACTTCTAACTCAGGCTTTAAGAGAAAACCAGATCCTGAGTCCATGATTTATTTAAGAGAAAAGTATCAAATTAACTCTGGTCTTGTCATCGGTGATCGGCCGATTGATATCGAAGCAGGGCAAGCTGCTGGACTCGATACCCACTTGTTTACCAGTATCGTGAATTTAAGACAAGTATTAGACATGTAAGAAAAAGGAATAAGATGACAGAAGAAATTAAAAATCTGCAGGCACAAGATTATGATGCCAGTCAAATTCAAGTTTTAGAGGGCTTAGAGGCTGTTCGTATGCGTCCAGGGATGTATATCGGATCGACCTCAAAAGAAGGTCTTCACCATCTAGTCTGGGAAATTGTTGATAACTCAATTGATGAAGCCTTGGCAGGATTTGCTAGCCATATTCAAGTCTTTATTGAGCCCGATGATTCGATTACAGTTGTTGATGATGGGCGTGGTATCCCAGTCGATATTCAGGAAAAAACAGGTCGACCTGCCGTTGAGACTGTCTTTACTGTTCTTCACGCTGGAGGAAAGTTTGGCGGTGGCGGATATAAGGTCTCAGGTGGTCTTCACGGAGTGGGGTCCTCAGTTGTTAACGCCCTTTCAACTCAATTAGACGTTCATGTCCACAAAAATGGTAAGATTCATTACCAAGAATACCGTCGTGGTCATGTTGTCGCAGATCTTGAGGTGGTTGGAGATACGGATAAGACTGGAACAACAGTTCACTTCACACCGGACCCAGAAATCTTTACTGAAACAACAACCTTTGATTTCGATAAATTAAATAAACGGATTCAAGAGTTGGCCTTTCTAAATCGTGGTCTTCAAATCTCCATTACAGATAAGCGTGAGGGGTTAGAACAAACTAAGCATTACCACTATGAAGGTGGGATTGCTAGTTACGTTGAATATATCAATGAGAACAAGGATGTAATCTTTGATACACCAATCTACACAGATGGTGAAATGGATGATATCACAGTCGAAGTAGCCATGCAGTACACAACGGGTTACCATGAAAATGTCATGAGTTTCGCCAATAATATCCACACCCATGAAGGTGGAACGCATGAACAAGGTTTCCGTACAGCCTTGACACGTGTCATCAACGATTATGCTCGTAAGAATAAGTTACTGAAAGACAATGAAGACAACCTAACAGGGGAAGATGTCCGCGAAGGATTAACTGCAGTTATCTCGGTTAAACACCCAAATCCACAGTTTGAAGGACAGACCAAGACAAAACTGGGGAATAGCGAAGTGGTCAAAATTACCAATCGTCTCTTCAGTGATGCCTTCTCTGATTTCCTTATGGAGAATCCTCAAATTGCAAAACGCATTGTAGAAAAAGGAATTTTGGCTGCCAAAGCTCGTGTGGCTGCCAAGCGTGCGCGTGAAGTCACTCGTAAAAAATCTGGTTTGGAAATTTCCAACCTTCCAGGTAAACTAGCAGACTGCTCTTCTAACAATCCTGCTGAAACAGAACTCTTCATCGTCGAAGGAGACTCAGCTGGTGGGTCAGCCAAATCTGGTCGTAACCGTGAATTTCAGGCAATTCTTCCAATCCGCGGTAAGATTTTGAACGTTGAAAAGGCAAGTATGGATAAGATTCTAGCTAACGAAGAAATTCGTAGTCTTTTCACAGCGATGGGAACAGGATTTGGTGCAGAATTTGATGTTTCAAAAGCTCGTTACCAAAAACTTGTTTTGATGACCGATGCCGATGTCGATGGAGCCCACATTCGTACTCTTCTTTTAACCTTGATTTATCGTTATATGAAACCAATTTTAGAAGCTGGTTATGTTTATATCGCCCAACCACCAATCTATGGTGTCAAGGTTGGAAGCGAGATTAAAGAATATATCCAGCCAGGAGCAGACCAAGAAATTAAACTCCAAGAAGCCTTGTCCCGCCATAGTGAAGGACGTGCCAAACCAACCATTCAGCGTTATAAAGGTTTGGGTGAAATGGATGATCACCAGTTGTGGGAAACAACCATGGATCCCGAACATCGCTTAATGGCAAGAGTTTCTGTGGATGATGCAGCTGAGGCAGATAAAATCTTTGATATGTTGATGGGGGATCGAGTAGAGCCTCGTCGTGAATTTATCGAAGAAAATGCCGTCTATAGTACACTTGATGTCTAAAAAATCGGGAGAAGTAGTTCCCTTGGTCTAAAAAATATGATATAATCATTACGATTGTTTCAAGTTAAAAAGGAGTTTAATATGTCTGGTAGTCTAGTAGTATATCTTATAATTGCAATTGCAATTATATTGCTGATTTCATATGCTTTAGCAATTTATGTACGGAAACGCAATGAAAGTAAATTAGCAATTTTAGAAGAGAAAAAAGAAGAGCTGTACAATCTTCCGGTTAATGATGAAGTTGAAGCTGTAAAAAATATGCACTTGATTGGACAAAGTCAAGTGACTTTCCGTGAATGGAACCAAAAATGGGTTGACCTATCTCTTAACTCTTTTGCCGATATCGAAAATAATCTTTTCGAGGCAGAAGGTTATAACAATTCATTCCGTTTTTTTAAGGCTAGTCATCAAATTGACCAAATTGAGAGCCAAATTACCTTGATTGAAGAAGATATTGCGGCAATTCGCAATGCTTTGGCAGATTTGGAGAAACAAGAGTCTAAAAATAGTGGACGTGTTCTTCATACCTTGGACTTGTTTGAAGAGTTGCAACACCGAGTGGCTGATCATTCTGAAGAATATGGCCAAGGTTTATCTGAGATCGAAAAACAATTGGAAAATATCCAATCAGAGTTTTCTCAGTTTGTTACTTTGAACACTTCAGGTGACCCAGTAGAAGCTGCTGTGATTTTGGATAATGCTGAAAATCATATCTTGGCTTTGAGTCACATAGTAGATCGCCTGCCAGCAATTGTAAAAACATTATCTAAAGAGCTACCTGATCAATTGGAAGATTTGGAAGACGGTTACCGTAAACTTTTAGATGCTAATTATCATTTTGCTGAAACGGATATTGAATCTCGCTTCCAATTGCTTTATGAAGCTTTGAAGAAAAACCACGAAAATATTGCACAATTAGAGTTGGATAATGCTGAGTATGAAAATACTCAAGTTCAAGAAGAAATCAATACACTCTATGATATCTTTACACGAGAAATCGCCGCTCAAAAAGTAGTAGAAGGCTTAGTTGCAACCCTTCCTACATATTTGAAACACATGAAAGATAGTAATGCTGTTTTAGTGGAAGATATTCAACGATTGAGTAACAATTACCTACTATCTGAAACGGATGTTAGTCATGTTCATAGATTACAAGCTGAGTTAGAATCTTTAGAAGAATCTGTATTGGAATTAACTTCTGAACAAGAGGAACATTCTGAACCTTATTCATTCCTTGAAGATCGTTTGGAAAACTTACAAGCGACTTTGAAAGAAATTGAAGATGAACAAGTTGCGGTTAGTCAACGCCTTGCTCAGATTGAAAAAGATGATATCAATGCTCGCCAGAAGGCAAATGTTTATGTTAATCGTCTTCACACAATTAAGAGATATATGGAAAAACGCAATCTTCCAGGTATTCCTCAGAATTTCTTACAGTTGTTCTTTACAGCAAGTAACCATACTGAAGAGTTGATGGCTGAACTAGAAGAAGCTCGGGTCAATATCGAAGCTGTGAACCGTATGCTTGAAATTACAACCAATGATATGGAAACACTTGAAGAAGAAACATATAATATTGTTCAATATGCAACATTGACAGAACAATTGCTACAGTATTCGAACCGTTACCGCTCATTTGATGAACGAATTCAAGAAGCTTTTAATGAATCATTAGAAATTTTTGAAAAAGAATTTGATTATCATGCTTCATTTGATAAGATTTCGCAAGCTTTGGAAGTTGCAGAACCAGGTGTAACCAACCGTTTTGTCACTTCATACGAAAAAACACGTGAGACGATTCGTTTCTAACATAATAAAAGGCTCTATAATATTTGTAGTGGGTAAATCCCCCTATAGATATTATGGAGCCTATTTTTTTGTTCAAAACGAGTAATAGTACTTATTTCTCATTGAAATTATAGCTTGAATTTGATATGATATCTCTATGGATAAAAGTAGAGCAAAACGTGTTGAGCACGATAAAAAGAGAATCGGTTTAATAGCCCTGGTAGCTATCTTTTCAGTAAGTATTTGCGTCCTTGGTTTAATGATTGGATACAAAGTATATACAAAGCAAAGTTTTGAACAAAGGATTGAATCTCTCAAAAAAGAGAAAGATGATCAATTAAGTGAGGGAAATCAGAAAGATCATTTTCGTAAGGGACAAGCAGAAGTAATTGCCTATTATCCTCTCCAAGGGGAGCAAGTGATTTCATCTGTAAAAGAAATCATGACACAGGATATTAAGGAAAATCTGGAAGACAAGGAAAATCTGGTTTTTTATTATACGGAGAAACAGGATTCGACTTTAAAAGGGATTGTTAACCGAAGTGTGATGAAACAAGTCTATGATTTAACTTCGTCAAAAGTTGAAGAGACTGAAAAAACTAGTCTGGCAAAAGTCCATTTGACAGAAGATGGTAAACCTTTTACACTTGATCAATTATTTTCAGATCCTAGTAAAGCCAAAGAGCAGTTGTTAAAAGAAATCACCTCTTTCTTACAGGATAAGAAATTGGACCAAGAAAAGATTGATCAAGTTGTTAAAGGCTTCTCTGAACAAGACTTGTCTGCATGGAATTTTGATTACAAGGATAGTCAGATTATCCTTTATCCAAGTCAGTCAGTTGAAAATCTAGATGAGATTGCCTTACCAGTATCTAGTTTCTTTGATGTAGTACAATCCTCTTATTTATTAGACAAGGATGCCGAACTTTATAAGGCTTATTATGAAAAGAAAAACCAAAAAGTGGTAGCTCTAACTTTTGATGATGGACCAAATCCTGCAACGACAAATCAAGCATTAGATACACTTTCTAAGTATGGTATCAAGGCAACTTTCTTTGTTTTAGGTAAGAATGTTTCTGGAAATGAAGAGATTTTGAAACGCATGAAATCGGATGGCCATGTTATTGGAAACCATAGTTGGAGTCATCCAGTGCTTTCAAAACTTTCACTTGACGAAGCTAAAAAACAGATTACTGATACTGAGGATGCGCTAACTAAAGTGTTGGGTTCTAGTTCCAAACTTATGCGTCCGCCTTATGGAGCCATTACAGACGACATTCGAAATAGCCTTGATTTGAGTTTTATTATGTGGGATGTGGATAGTCTGGATTGGAAGAGTAAGAATGAAGCAGCAATTTTGACAGAGATTCAACGTCAAGTTCGTAATGGTTCGATTATCTTAATGCATGATATCCATGCTGAAACAGTCAATGCTTTACCAAAGATTATAGATTATCTAAAAGAGCAAGGATATCACTTTGTCACAGTTCCTGAAATGCTTAATTCACGATTAAAAGCACATGAACTATTCTATGACCGTGATCAGTAAGACTTTTGCTGAATAACTAATTAAATCGTAAGTAATTTTTCAATAAATAAATTTAGTCTTGTATTAATCGAGGCTAAATTTTTTTATGTTTAAATCTCATGATAGGATTGGTTAATATTACAATTTTGTTACAAAATAATATTTTGATAGAATTTTCAGATAATTTGGTATATAATACTTTTAATTTAAATAAAAAGGAGTGATTTTATGGGAGATTGCAAAGATTTTTGTCATAACAAGTACCAAATAGCAACAATTTTTCTGCTAACGGTCTTTGCTTTCGGATTTGCTTTCGCACAGGTTAGTGCCGATGAGGGAAAATTTGAAACATCCAATCAAGTTACACGTACTGTAACGACTAATAAATTAGATGATTCAAATAAGCTTGCATCACCAGTCACGGCTGACAAGAATGCTCTAAATTCTTCTTCGAAAGAAAAAACAGAAGTGATAGAGTCATTAAAACAAGATGATTCTATCGAGTATAGAGATAATAAGTCAGACAAGGATTTAACCACACAGAAAGAAACGACTGCTATAAAAAGTGAAGAGAAGAAGGAAGAATCAGCAGTGAAAAGTAATTCTTCTTCAGAAAGCATACAATCACAGTCGTTATCTCAAGGTGGACATAAAGAAAAGCCGAACAGTATCTCCAGTAATGAAATTATTACTGTCCCTAAAACCTGGGAAGCAGGACATAAAGGACAAGGAACTGTAGTCGCTGTTATAGATTCAGGTCTTGATTTGAATCATGAGGTTTTGCGTATTTCTGATCCGTCAAAGGCGAAATTTAAAAATCAGGATGATATCGAAAAAGCTAAAAAGGCTGCTGGTATTGACTATGGGAAATGGTACAGTGACAAAGTAGTATATGCTTATGATTACTTTGATGGAACTGATAATATAAAAGAGGCTGAAAAAGAGTCTCATGGAATGCACGTTACTGGAATTGTAGCTGGAAATCCTGTTAATAAAGCACCGAATTCTGAGAAGGTTTACGGGGTGGCGCCAGAAGCTCAAATTATGTTTATGAGAGTTTTTTCAGACAGAGATAAAACTACAGCCTCTGCCCTTTATGTAAAAGCTATTGATGATGCTGTTGCATTAGGTGCAGATGTGATCAATATGAGTTTGGGTGCAGGTGCGGGTTCAACGGTAGATGCTGGTTCAGATATCATTGATGCAGTAAAAAGAGCACGCGCTAAAGGAGTATCTGTTGTTATCGCTGCAGGTAATAGTAATACTTTCGGTAGAGGTTTTTCACAACCATTGGCAGCAAATCCTGATTATGGTCTTGTCGGAAATCCCTCTACAGTGGAAGATTCAATTTCTGTTGCTTCTATTAATAATAAAATTCTAACTACTGAAGTCTTTGAAGTAAAAGGTTTAGAAAATGACGCTACCCTTGATTATGGTAAGTTTGATTTTAATAGACCTGAAACAGAAAAAGATTTTGAAAACGGGAAAGAATACGAATATGTAGCAGCGGGTATTGGTCGTGAAGAAGATTTTGCTAATATTGATGTAAGAGGCAAGTTAGCACTGATTCAACGTGGTAAAATTAATTTTTCTGATAAGATTAAAAATGCTCTTCAACATGGTGCAGCTGGAGTTTTAATTTATAACAACGTTGAAGGTGCAAATGTTAGTATGTCTGTTACAGGTGATGCTAAGAAAATCCCATCTGTCTTTATTTCAAAACATTATGGTGAAATTCTTAAGTCTGGTCAGTATAAAATTGTCTTTAATCACAAGATGGATAATCGTAAATCAGATGTTGCAGACCAATTGTCAGATTTTTCAAGTTGGGGAGTTACAACAGATGGACAATTGAAACCAGATGTTACTGCACCTGGTGGAAATATCTATTCATCATTTAACGATAATAGCTATGGAAGTATCAGTGGAACAAGTATGGCGGCTCCTCATGTAGCTGGTGTCGCAGCATTAGTCAAAGAATATTTAGCAAAGAAACATCCTGAATTATCAGCTAGTCAAATTTCAGAGATTGTAAAAGCTTTAATTATGTCTACTGCAAAACCACATTTTAATAAACAGACTGGAGCCTATACTTCTCCACGTCAGCAAGGTGCTGGTGTAGTTGACACGATGGCTGCAACAAGCACAGATCTATTTGTAACAGGTGCAAATAACTATCCAAGTGTTACTCTTGGCAATGTTGGTGATAAATTTACCTTTGAAGTTACAATTCATAATATTTCGGATAAAGACCGAACATTGAAGATGATTGTAAATACAAATACTGATGAAGTTGAAGAAGGGAAATTCACTCTCCGTCCACGAAAACTAACTGAAACAGTCTGGCCTGAAGTAACTGTGAAAGCTCATAGTACGAAGACAGTAACAGTTAGTGTAGATACAAGTAAGTTTACTGAAGAACTTAGCAAAATAATGCCAAATGGATATTTTCTAGAAGGATTTGTTAGATTTGTCAATCCTGCAGATGATGGTTCTGTTATTGGTTTACCATTTATGGGATTTAAGGGAGAATTCCAAAATCTACCTGCAATTGAAAAACCAATTTATCAATTGATTAAGGAAGGAAACAGTGGATTTTACTCTGAAATTGATAAAGATAATCCAGGAATTTCACCTTCAGACGATGCAACTTATTTAACAAGTTCTGAAAATGATGTAAATGTTTTAAAAGCAGAGCGTCAAGGAAGTCGAGTGACTGTACTCGGAGTGAAACAAGATGCTGAAGGAAAATACCATCTTCAATTAGATGAAAAGGGGAACATCCGCCTTGCTATCTCGCCAAATGAGGATGGTAATAAAGATTCTGTTCGGTTTAAAACTCTTGTCTATAGAAACTTGGTAAATCTTCGTGCGACGGTTTATGCTTCTTCGGATACAACACACAGTCAGCCTATTTGGCAAAGTCGTCCAACAGACCTTGTAAAAAATTATTTTGATGGCGATACTAGAAATCCAAGAAGTTATATTGTAGATAAAACAGCTTGGGGAGGACAGGATTCTAATGGAAATCGAGTTTCTGATGGAATTTATGACTATGTTATTAGTTATAAGCCAGATGTCCCTGGAGCTGAGGAACAATATACAACATTTAAAATTCAAATCGATACACAAAAACCTCTGATTACTTCGGGATATATTCGTTCTCAAGAAGATCAAGAACAATTTATAGCTCGCAAACCTCAGGATGTAGGAAATGGTGGAATTCTTCTAGAAAAAGTCTTTTATATTCGTCCTTCTGAAAATAGAGAGGTGACAGATTCAGAAATCGAACAGTATCAAATTATCAAACAAAATGAAGATGGTAGTTATACACTTCCTAAGAACGTTGATAAATCGAAAATCTTCTATTATGTAGAAGACTTTGCGGGAAATGTAGATTTTATATCTCTCAAAGATCTTGTAGGTGAAGAAAATAGTGGTCGTGTAAAAATTGCTATACTAAACAATAAAACCAGGGATGAGATTGATACAACTTATGTTTATCGCATTAAAAATAGCGAAGGTCAATATGTAACCGTTGATAAGTCAAAAGATATTAATTTCTTGAAATTTGGGCATTATGTTGCAGAAATTTTTAGCTATGACCGTACAGAGTTGAAATTTGTGAGTGCTCTATCGAAGGAATTTGATTTAACGAAAGAAAATAGTTTTCAAACTATTACCTTCTTGGCTAACAAAATGAAATATGCCCCAGTAACGGTTGGCTTTAATCAAGCTGTTCCTGGAACTACAACGATTACTTTAGTAGGTGAAGACGGTCAGAGTCAAGTCTTGCCAGCTGAAACATATGGTAAACATTCTTATGGTAAGAAAGTGGTTACTGGTGAATATAAAGTTCTTGTAAATCTATCAAACGGTTATGAATTACTTGATAATCTTCAACCATTTAAAGTTCTGTTTGGTAAAAATAATGTTTTGTCACTTTCAGTTGTTTCTAAGTTAGCTCTGATTGCAGCTTTAAATAAACAAATGGAAGTAGTTAAAACTCCGAGATATTATAATACAAAACAGAAGTTAAAAGAGATTTTTGATCAAAGTGTCAAAGATGCGCAACTAGCATTGGGAAGTAAACTTAACCAAGATAAAATTGACCAAATTGTTAAGGCTTTAGAGTCTGCTATGCAAACATTGGATGGTAAAGAATCTGACATCACATCATTGAAGAATGCCATTAAAGTATATGCTGAGACAGTTAAAAAAGGTAAATATATAAATTCTGATCAAGAACTCAAAGGTCAATATGATCGTGAATTTAAACTCTTGGCATTATTAATTACAAAAGATTTGATAACTCAAGATGAAATCGATCGTCTATTGACCACTTTCTTGAAAGCGCAAGAACAGTTGAATGGGAAAGAAACAGATTTCATGAGCCTAAAAAATGTTATCGTGGATGAAGTGAAGTTCCAAGACAAAGATCCAAGATTTTTGACAGCTAGCAAAGAGGAGAAGGATGCATATAATCTTATTTTCAACAAAGCTAAGCTACTTTTAGAAAATTCAGAAGCTAGTCAAGAAGAAATTAATGAAGTAATCAATGCTCTAAAAGAAACGGCTGTAAAACTGAAGGCTAATAAAGTAGAGATTCCAGCTAAACCGGTCATAACGATTAAGCCAGTTAATCCAGCTAAACCAGTTGTAACGATTAAACCAGCTAATCCAACCAAACCAGTTGTAACGGTTAAGCCAGTTATTCCAACTAAACCAGTTGTAATGTTTAAGCCAGTTACTCCAGCTAAACCAGTTGTAACGGTTAAGCCAGTTATTCCAGCTAAACCAGTTGTAACGATTAAGCCAGTTACTCCAGCTAAACCAGTTGTAACGCTTAATCCAGTTACTCCAGCTAAACCAGTTGTAACGCTTAGTCCAGTTATTCCAACCAAACCAGTTTCTCAAGTGCAACCTGTTAAATTAGTAAGTCACAATAGACAAGTCTCAACTATTAAGTCTTCAATTAGCAATGATAAAATTGAGAAAGCTTCATCAATTATAGAAGCTAATCATGAGAATAAAACACTTGCTGGAAGTGGTCAACAAGTATTTTTAGCTACAGTCAACAAAGAAGGAAAACAATTACCAGCCACTGGTGAGAATAACATGATTTCTATTATTCTAAGTATTTCAGGAATTTCTCTCTTATTGTCAGTTATTGGACTTGCAACTTTTTCAAAAAGTGAGTAGAGAATACAATACATCTTTCTATAGTTTTTGATTTACAGTATGTTACAATTCTGATATAATAGTCAGGAGGAAAGAAAGTCTTATGGCGTTCTTCAAGCGAGCTTGGGATAGTGGGAGCCAAGTAGGACAAAATAAAGTGCTGGCGCTTTCTGTAGTATTTTTAAAAACAATGAAGTAATAAATTAGGGTGGAACCGCGTTTCTGACGCCCCTAGTCGTAAGGCTTGGGTGTTGAAATTCGGTTCTTTTTGAATTCGTCTAATGCCTAAGTAGAAAGGAGCATAATGCTTAAAGGATCTTGTTTATGTAAAGCAGTCACCTACACTCTAGATGAAGAATTGTCGGAAATAGTTTTTTGCCATTGCTCATTTTGTCGGAAAGCAACTGCGTCTGCCTACACAGTTAATGCCAAAGTTAGCAGCAAAAATCTGGCACTGTATGGAAAAGAGAATTTGGTTACTTTTAGTTCATCTCCAGGTAAACAACGTTATTACTGCCAGAACTGTCACAGTCAAATTTTCACTACTCAAGAAAATATACCAGAAGTTTGTGCTTTGAAATTAGGAACAATAGATGAATGCGATCAGAATTTACAAACTGTTCCCAAACGTCATATTTTTCAGGACCCAGCTTTTTCTTGGTTGCTTGATAAATAAATTTAAAAAGATAATATAAATAAAAGGAGTAAACAATGTCTAAAAAATTGACTTTCCAGGAAATCATCCTTACTTTGCAACAATTTTGGAATGACCAAGGTTGTATGCTTATGCAGGCTTATGATAATGAAAAAGGTGCGGGGACAATGAGTCCTTACACTTTCCTTCGTGCTATCGGACCTGAGCCATGGAATGCGGCTTATGTAGAGCCATCACGTCGTCCTGCAGACGGTCGTTACGGGGAAAACCCTAACCGTCTTTACCAACACCATCAATTTCAAGTGGTTATGAAGCCTTCTCCATCAAATATCCAAGAGCTTTACCTTGAGTCTTTGGAAAAATTGGGAATCAATCCTTTGGAACACGATATTCGTTTCGTTGAGGACAACTGGGAAAACCCATCAACTGGTTCAGCTGGTCTTGGTTGGGAAGTTTGGCTTGATGGGATGGAAATTACTCAGTTCACTTATTTCCAACAAGTCGGTGGATTGGCAACTGGCCCTGTGACTGCGGAAGTTACCTATGGTTTGGAGCGCTTGGCTTCTTATATTCAGGAAGTGGATTCTGTCTATGATATCGAATGGGCTGATGGTGTAAAATACGGAGAAATCTTTATCCAGCCTGAGTACGAACACTCAAAATATTCATTTGAAATTTCGGATCAAGAAATGTTGCTTGAAAACTTTGATAAGTTTGAAAAAGAAGCTGGTCGTGCTTTGGAAGAAGGATTGGTGCACCCTGCCTATGACTATGTTCTCAAATGTTCACATACCTTTAACCTACTTGATGCGCGTGGTGCCGTATCTGTAACAGAGCGCGCAGGCTATATCGCTCGTATCCGTAACTTGGCCCGTGTCGTAGCCAAAACCTTTGTCGCAGAACGCAAACGCCTAGGTTACCCACTTTTAGATGAAGAAACAAGAGCTAAACTCTTAGCAGAAGACGCAGAATAAAGAGAGTGACAAATTACGAAAATGGGCGAACAGAGTGAGCCCTGAGCCAGTTGCCTCAGTGATGAAGGTATCCTTAGTGAAGCTAAGGATACTAGGCAAAATTGGAGACTTTTGGCTCCAATTTTAGCAATGAAACAACGAAGTTGGTTGCTTGCGTGCCAATCACATAAGGCAAACTGGAAAATAAAAAGATACTTTTCGGAGAAAAAACATGACAAAAAACTTATTAGTAGAACTCGGTCTTGAAGAATTACCAGCCTATGTTGTCACACCAAGTGAAAAACAACTAGGCGAAAAAATGGCAGCCTTCCTCAAGGAAAACCGCCTGTCTTTTGAAGCTGTTCAAACCTTCTCAACACCACGTCGTTTGGCTGTTCGTGTGACTGGTTTAGCAGACAAACAGTCTGATTTGACAGAAGATTTCAAGGGGCCAGCAAAGAAAATTGCCTTGGATAGTGATGGAAACTTCACCAAAGCAGCTCAAGGATTTGTCCGTGGAAAAGGATTGACTGTTGAAGATATCGAATTCCGTGAAATCAAGGGTGAAGAATATGTCTATGTCACTAAGGAAGAAGTTGGTCAAGCAGTTGAAGCAATTGTTCCTGGTGTTGTGGATGTCTTGAAGTCACTGACTTTCCCTGTCAGCATGCACTGGGCCAACAACACCTTTGAATACATCCGCCCTGTTCACACTTTAACTGTTCTTTTAGATGAAGAAGAGTTTGATTTGGATTTCCTTGATATCAAGGGAGGTCGTGTGAGCCGTGGTCATCGTTTCTTGGGGAAAGAAACCAAAATTCAGTCAGCATTGAGCTATGAAGAAGATCTTCGTGCACAATTTGTAATAGCAGATCCACGTGAACGTGAGCAAATGATTGTTGATCAAATCAAGGAAATTGAGGCAAAACATGGTGTAAGTATCGAAATTGATGCTGATTTGCTTAATGAAGTCTTGAACTTGGTTGAATACCCAACTGCCTTTATGGGAAGTTTTGATGCCAAATATCTTGAAGTTCCAGAAGAAGTCTTGGTGACTTCGATGAAGGAACACCAACGTTACTTTGTTGTCCGTGATCAAGATGGCAACCTCTTGCCAAACTTTATTTCTGTTCGTAACGGAAACGCAGAGTATTTGGGAAATGTCATTAAAGGAAATGAAAAAGTCTTAGTAGCTCGCTTAGAAGACGGTGAATTCTTCTGGCGTGAAGACCAAAAATTGGTCATTTCAGATCTTGTTGAAAAATTAAACAATGTCACTTTCCATGAGAAAATTGGTTCCCTTCGTGAACACATGATTCGTACGGGTCAGATTGCTATTCTCTTGGCAGAAAAAGCAGGCTTGTCAGCGGATGAAACGATTGACCTAGCTCGCGCAGCTGCCATTTACAAGTTTGACTTGTTGACAGGTATGGTTGGTGAGTTTGATGAACTCCAAGGAATTATGGGTGAGAAATATGCCCTTCTTGCTGGTGAAACTCCAGCAGTGGCAGCTGCTATTCGTGAACACTACATGCCTACATCAGCTGAAGGAGAACTTCCAGAGAGCAAGGTCGGTGCAGTGCTTGCCATTGCAGACAAATTGGATACGATTTTGAGCTTCTTCTCCGTAGGTTTGATTCCATCAGGTTCTAATGACCCTTATGCCCTTCGTCGTGCAACTCAAGGTGTAGTTCGTATCTTGGATGCCTTTGGTTGGCATATTGCTATGGATGAGCTGATTGATAGCCTTTATGCTTTGAAATTTGACAGCTTGACTTATGAAAATAAGACAGAGGTTATGGACTTTATCAAGGCTCGTGTTGATAAGATGATGGGCTCTACTCCAAAAGATATCAAGGATGCCGTTCTTGCAGGCTCAAACTTTGTTGTGGCGGATATGTTGGAAGCGGCAAGTGCTCTCGTAGAAGCAAGCAAGGAAGAAGACTTCAAACCATCTGTTGAATCACTTTCACGTGCCTTTAACTTGGCTGAGAAGGCAGAAGGATCCGACACGGTTGATCCAGCTCTCTTTGAAAATGAAGAAGAGAAAACCTTGGCAGAAGCAGTAGAATCACTCGTTTTGTCAGGGACTGCCAGTCAGCAATTGAAACAGCTCTTTGCGCTTAGTCCAGTTATTGATGCCTTCTTTGAAAATACTATGGTTATGGCCGAAGATCAGGCTGTCCGTCAAAATCGTTTGGCTATCTTGTCTCATTTAACTCAAAAAGCAGCTAAACTTGCACGTTTTAACCAAATCAATACCAAATAAAATCTGTTAAACGGATTAAATCTTATCATAAAGGAGAGAAACATGGATCCTAAAAAAATTGATCGTATTAACGAGCTTGCCAGAAAGAAAAAAACAGAAGGCTTGACCCCAGAAGAAAAAGTAGAACAAGCCAAACTACGTGAGGAGTACATCGAAGGTTATCGTCGCTCTGTTCGTCACCACATTGAGGGAATCAAAATTGTGGACGAAGAAGGAAACGATGTTACACCAGAAAAACTACGCCAAGTCCAACGTGAAAAAGGTTTACATGGTCGTAGTCTCGATGATCCAAACTCATAATAAGTGTTCTTTCTTTTAACAAAGATAGATGAAATAATAAGTAAAAGACTAGCAGACAAAAACTGCTAGTCTTTTTTTTGCTAAAAAAGGAACCAAGATGGTTCCTAAAATGATTAGTTACTTGCTCCAGATGTAGCGTCAGCGCCACCACCGTGACCACCGGCATCACCTGAATCAGAAGCTCCAGATGTAGCATCTGCATCGCCGTGACCATGTCCGCCAGCAGGAGCTGCAGCATTTCCACCGACTAGACGTTGACCAGTTGTATTGAGGTACCAATCAAGCCATGGTTGGAAATTAAAGATGATTTCATTGATTCCAGCATATGAACCATCTGGATAGTACATTGCTTGGTAATTATGGGTATTAATAACGCCTTCTGGTGTTCCTGGCACAATTGTACGGACATATTCTTGATCCCCGTTACGCAATACGCCGACAACCCATTCAACGTTTTTCATTCTAGAATCTGGCAATGTACCGTGTACTGTTCCTAATCTATTTCCTGATTGAGCACGTACACGTTTACCAAACATTGTATCTGGGTCTTGATGTGCGTTATTAAAGTACAAAAATTGATTGTTATCATCTGCAAATGTCAATTCAAATGGCATTGCTTTCAAGAACATGTCAATTTGGTTAACTGTCAAGATACCGTGGTCTAATTTAACGTAAGTATCTCCAGAAACAGCTCCAACAAGTTCAGCAGCTTTTTCTACCCATTCAGGATCATCTGGATCAACACCTTGGATGGTAGTTGCAATTGAATTTGTACAATATAAATCTTCTGGCTCAATTGGTTTTGGTTTTTTCAATTTTGAAACGACTCCCACATATTTTACAAAGTTGTCCAAGCATGTTTCAAGGAAATTAACAGTTCCTTCATTCGTGATATTTCCATTAACATCAAAAGCTTCTTTAGCTTTACCAAGAAGGAATTCATTTCCTGGAAGAGTGTAGGCATTGACACCTGGGGCATCAAGAATCTTACGAAGGTGAACTTGGGCACGAGAAGTACCTTGGTCGTAGTAAGAAGCACCCACAATCATGACTGGCTTGTTTTCAAATGGATGAACTTCGTATGAAAGCCATTCAAGAACAGATTTAAGAGAAGCTGAGATTGTGTGGTTGTGCTCAGGAGTAGCAATGATAACACCATCAGCACGTGTAATTCTGTTATACAAAAGACGTAATTGGAAACTTTCGTCCCATTTTTCGTCTTGGTTAAACATTGGAACTTCGTCAATTTCAAGAACTTCTAATTCAAATTTGAGTTTGAAGTGACGACGGATGAATTCCAAGAGTTTACGGTTATATGATTGATCGTAGTTTGATCCTACAAGTCCAACAAATTTCATTCTTTTTGCTCTCCTATCTTACAAATTTTCCCAGTCAAAGTCTTCAGCATCTTTGCGAAGTAGTGCTTGTGCGTTGCGTAATTTTTCTGTGATTTTTACAAAGATACGGAAGTCGTCAAAAGTAGCATCTAATTTTTTGATAACATCAAGATCCACTAGATCTCCACTTGGATTGAAGGCTTGAAGAGAATGTGAAAGCAAGAATTCATCTGGAAGGACACTTGCTTTGATTTCTGGGGCATTCAAGATTTGGCGAAGTTGTAATTGGGCACGTGATGAACCAAGCGTACCATATGAAGCACCTGTAATCATGATTGGTTTGTTCAAGAGTGGGTAAATACCATAAGACAACCAAGCAAGAGCGCTCATTAAAACAGCTGGGATAGAGTGGTCATACTCAGGAGTACCGATAATAACGCCATCTGCCTCTTCAATTTTAGCAGCAATTTCCAGAATTTCAGCAGGTACTTGCTTGTCAGCTGGTTTATTGAAGACAGGAATGTCTTTAATTTCCACAAGTTCAATTTCAGCTTTTTCAGCAAAGTGTTTTTGCATGTATTGAAGCAATTGGCGGTTTGTAGAACGTTTTGAATTTGTTCCAACAATAGCAATAAGTTTTAACATGAGATTTCCTTTCTCTTTTTACATAATACGATTTTAAAACTCCATTGAAACATCTATTTCTATAGAGTAGGAATTCCTGAAGAACAGCTTAGGTGACCTTCTTTATCGATGAGGATAGCTTCGATGCCCTCCAAACTTTCGACTTGCCAGAGGATAGAAGCCGGTCTTTCTCCAAATAGACGAGTTGTCCAGATTTCACCATCAACTGATTTATCAGAGATGATTGTTAGACTAGCTAGTTCTGTTTCAACAGGATATCCTGTTTGGCTGTCAAAAATATGATGGTAATCTTTTCCATCGACAGTCAGGTGACGTTCATAAATGCCTGAAGTCACGACAGATTTATTGACAACAGGGATGGTCATTAAGTGATTTCCCCTAGGATTGGCTGGGTCTTGAATCCCGATTTGCCAAGGCTGATTTCCTCTTGCCTGATTTTTTCCAATGGTCAGGACATTCCCTCCCAGATTGATCAAGGCAGATGTCACTCCCTCTTCTCTAAGAAATTGGGCAACCTTATCCGCACTATAACCCTTGGCTAAACAACCAAGATCGATCTTCATTCCTTTTTGTTTTAATAACACAGTGGAGGTGGAAGAATCTAACTCGATATAATGAGGATTGATTAAAGGAAGCACCGATTCAATTTCTTGAGGCTGGGCCACTTTGGCATCCGAAAAACCAATGCGCCAGGTTTGAATCAAGGGACCAATGCTGATGTTGAGATGACTAGAGGGCGCTAGGCTATGCTCTAATCCAAGTGAAATCAATTCAAACAAATCAGGATGAACTTTGACTGGAGCTATTCCAGCTTGATAATTGATTTCCATCAACTCAGATTCTTGACTATTGGCATTGAAGCGGTATTCAAGCTCTTTGAGTAAATCAAAGGATTTTTGGAGCAAGCTATCGGCTCGCTCATCTACTAATGAAATAGTGATAGTAGTCCCCATTAGCCGTTCGGAATGTGAACTAAGAGGCAAGCTACCAACTCCTTTCTCTTATGAAAAGAAGGCTGAAATATAGTAAATTTATATTAAATTTAACCCCTTACATTTTCTTTCCATGATACTAGCATACCATAAAGTCAGCGTTTTCACAAATGAAATTTGTAAACTTGTCAAGAAATATGCTCAGAAAATAAAGAGTAATTGTAAGAAAGGCTGATAAAATACAGATTATTTACATTTTTTTACAAAAAAATCGGGAAAATTAGCTAAACTCTTGTAAACGCTAACAGTAAATGTTATACTAGAAGAGTAAATTTAAAATTGAAGGTAGGAATTTTTCTATGAGTAAAATCGTTGTAGTTGGTGCTAACCACGCTGGTACAGCATGTATTAATACTATGTTGGATAATTTTGGAAACGAGAACGAAATCGTTGTTTTTGACCAAAACTCTAACATCTCTTTCTTAGGATGTGGAATGGCCCTTTGGATCGGTGAACAAATTGACGGTGCTGAAGGCTTGTTCTATTCTGATAAAGAAAAATTGGAAGCTAAAGGTGCTAAGGTTTACATGAATTCACCAGTTCTGTCAATCGACTATGATAACAAAGTAGTTACTGCAGAAGTTGAAGGGAAAGAGCACAAAGAATCATACGAGAAATTGATTTTCGCTACAGGTTCTACACCAATCTTGCCACCAATCGAAGGTGTTGAAATTGTTAAAGGAAACCGCGAATTTAAAGCAACTCTTGAAAATGTACAATTCGTTAAATTGTACCAAAACGCTGAAGAAGTGATTCACAAATTGTCTGATAAGAGTCAACACCTTGACCGTATCGCCGTTGTTGGTGGTGGTTATATCGGTGTTGAACTTGCTGAAGCCTTTGAACGTCTTGGAAAAGAAGTTGTCCTTGTTGATATCGTTGATACTGTCTTGAACGGTTACTATGACAAAGACTTCACACAAATGATGGCGAAGAACTTGGAAGACCACAACATCCGCTTGGCGCTTGGTCAAACTGTTAAAGCAATCGAGGGTGACGGTAAAGTTGAACGCTTGATTACTGATAAAGAAACTTTTGATGTGGATATGGTTATCCTTGCAGTTGGTTTCCGTCCAAACACAGCACTTGCTGATGGTAAGATTGAACTCTTCCGTAACGGTGCCTTCCTTGTAGACAAGAAACAAGAAACATCTATCCCAGGCGTTTACGCAGTAGGTGACTGTGCGACTGTTTATGACAACGCTCGTAAAGACACTAGCTACATCGCTCTTGCTTCAAATGCTGTTCGTACTGGTATCGTTGGTGCATATAACGCTTGTGGACATGAATTGGAAGGAATCGGTGTTCAAGGTTCAAATGGTATCTCAATCTACGGTCTTCACATGGTTTCAACTGGTTTGACTCTTGAAAAAGCTAAAGCTGCTGGTTACAACGCAACTGAAACAGGCTTTAACGATCTTCAAAAACCAGAATTTATGAAGCATGACAACCATGAAGTTGCCATCAAGATTGTCTTTGACAAAGATAGCCGTGAAATTCTTGGTGCACAAATGGTTTCACACGATTCTGCAATTAGCATGGGAATCCACATGTTCTCACTTGCTATCCAAGAGCATGTGACAATTGATAAATTGGCATTGACAGACTTATTCTTCTTGCCACACTTCAACAAACCATACAACTACATCACAATGGCTGCCCTTACAGCTGAAAAATAAAAATGAATGAGCTATCTGGCCTTAAGTTAAGGCTAGATAGTTTTTTAACCATTCTGTACCCATACAATTACGTTTTTTTTATCTTGTGATTCATTCTAATCTAACATAAAATGAAATGGTAGCTACCAATACAAATAATGAGGATAAAGAAATGACTGAAAATCGTTATGAACTAAATAAAAACTTGGCACAGATGCTCAAGGGTGGGGTTATCATGGACGTTCAAAATCCTGAACAGGCCCGTATTGCAGAGGCTGCTGGTGCGGCAGCTGTTATGGCCTTGGAACGGATTCCAGCTGATATTCGTGCAGCTGGTGGTGTTTCCCGTATGAGCGATCCAAAGATGATTAAGGAAATTCAAGAAGCGGTTAGCATTCCAGTAATGGCCAAGGTCAGAATCGGGCATTTTGTTGAAGCTCAGATTTTAGAGGCTATTGAGATTGACTATATCGATGAGAGTGAAGTTTTATCTCCAGCTGACGACCGTTTCCATGTGGACAAGAAAGAATTCCAAGTTCCTTTTGTCTGTGGAGCTAAGGACTTGGGTGAAGCCTTGCGTCGTATCGCTGAAGGTGCTTCTATGATTCGTACAAAAGGAGAACCGGGTACGGGGGATATCGTTCAAGCCGTTCGTCATATGCGCATGATGAATCAGGAAATTCGCCGCATTCAAAACCTACGTGAGGACGAACTTTATGTTGCTGCTAAGGACTTGCAGGTACCTGTAGAATTGGTTCAATACGTCCATGAACATGGAAAATTGCCAGTTGTAAACTTTGCGGCTGGAGGCGTTGCAACGCCAGCAGATGCCGCGCTGATGATGCAATTGGGAGCAGAGGGCGTCTTTGTCGGTTCAGGTATTTTTAAGTCAGGAGATCCTGTTAAACGAGCGAGTGCCATTGTGAAGGCTGTAACTAATTTCCAAAATCCTCAAATCTTGGCTCAAATCTCTGAAGATTTAGGAGAAGCCATGGTTGGTATCAATGAAAATGAGATACAAATCCTCATGGCTGAGCGAGGAAAATAGATGAAAATCGGAATATTGGCCTTGCAAGGGGCTTTTGCAGAGCATGCAAAAGTACTAGAACAATTAGGAGTCGAGAGTGTCGAAATCAGAAATCTAGATGATTTTCAGCAATATCAGAGTGACTTGTCCGGTTTGATATTACCTGGTGGGGAATCTACAACCATGGGCAAGCTCTTACGTGATCAGGGAATGTTGCTTCCCATTCGAGAAGCCATTCTTTCTGGCTTACCAGCCTTTGGAACCTGTGCGGGTTTAATTTTGCTGGCTAAGGAAATTACTTCTCAGGAAGAGAGTCATCTAGGAACTATGGATATAGTGGTCGAGCGCAATGCCTATGGGCGCCAATTAGGAAGTTTCTACACGGAAGCAGAATGTAAGGGAGTCGGTCAGATTCCAATGACCTTTATTCGTGGTCCGATTATCAGTAGTGTTGGAGAGGGTGTAGAAATTCTAGCAAGAGTTGAAGATCAAATCGTTGCTGCCCAAGAAAAAAATATGCTGGTAACTTCTTTTCATCCAGAACTGACTGATGATGTTCGCTTGCACCAGTACTTTATCAATATGTGTAAAGAAAAAAGTTGAGATTGAATTTCTCAACTTTTTTACATGTAATAAACAATGGCGATGTATTGGAGGGCAGATGCTGCTAGGATAAAGAGATGCCAAATCATGTGGAAATAAGGTTTTTTCTTGGCGTAAAATCCAGCTCCAACTGTATAACAAAGTCCGCCAGTTACCATGAGACTCCAGAAAATTGGTGTCGTTTGACTGATAATGGCAGGAATGATAGCCAGAACCAACCAGCCCATAATCAGGTAAAGAGCAAGGCTGAATTTCTCATTGACTTTTTTAGCAAAGATTTTATAGAGAATACCAAAGATGGTCGTTCCCCACTGGATAGCAATAATCAGATAGCCAAACCAGTTATTCATTAAGGTCAAGACGACGGGCGTGTATGAGCCTGCGATAGCCACATAAATCATCGAATGGTCGATGATTCTCAAGACATATTTGTGGGTTGAACCATAGGCCATAGAGTGGTAAATGGTGGATGATAGAAACATGAGAAAGAGACTAATAACGAAAATGGAAACGCCGATAGATGATAAAAATCCGTGTGCCTCATAACTATAGGTGGATGAAATGGGGAGTAAGATGAGCATGATGACTGCACCTACGGCATGGGTCACGCTATTAGCAATCTCCTCTCCAAAACTGAGTTGTTTGCTGAGTTTAAGACTAGTGTTCATTGGATTACCTCTTCTTGAGTATGATGGATTAAGGCTAGAGTTTGCTGATAGAGTTTAACGGTTTGGCAGCTGGTTTGGATAATGGGGTTAGCTGGGTCAATTCCTTGGTTCATGTAGTCCACAAAAGCGTCGTAGAGTTGGTCTGAACTTGCTTGAGTTTGGAGAGTATTAAGTGTCTGTGCTATTTCTTGTATAGAAAATACAGATTTAAGAGTTGTGATAGCAATTAGACGGGCAATCTGTTGGCGTTGGTATTTTTTCTTGTCAGGCTTTGTTAGGTAACCATGTTTCACATAATTATTGACCATAGATGCTGTCAGGCCCTTATCTTTATCAGGAGAGATAGGGGCGCAGACCTGATTGACATAGAGCAAAACCTGGTCCAGATAGAGGTCAATATTTGGGATTTCTGCCCATTTTGGGTAGGAAAAGGTAGTTTTCATTTTCAACTCCTTTTTATCTAGTTTTAATAACTAGATTATAAAATAACAAAAACAGAAAGTCAAGTTTTAACTGCTTGTAGAAAGACTTAAATTATGCTATGATGGGAGAAACTAGTCAGAAATGAGGAGAAAAGATGGAAATTCGTTTAGCTTTTCCAAATGAAGTAGATGCCATCATGCAGGTGATGGAAGATGCTAAAAAATGTTTAGCAGATGCTGGTAGTGACCAGTGGCAAAATGGCTATCCAAATGCTGATATTATTATTGAAGATATTATCTCGGGTCAAGCCTACGTAGCCTTGGAAGAGGGAGAACTACTAGCTTATGCAGCTGTGACCAAGAGTCCAGAGGCAGTCTATGAAGCCATTTATGAAGGCAACTGGCAAGCTGGAGAGTCAGAGTACCTAGTCTTTCACCGTATTGCTGTGGCAGCAGATGTCAAGGGACAAGGAGTTGCTCAAACCTTCTTAGAGGGCTTGATTGAAGGTTTTGACTATCTTGATTTTCGCTCAGATACGCATGCTGAAAACAAAGCTATGCAACATATTTTTGAAAAACTTGGTTTTAAACAGGTTGGTAAAGTGCCTGTTGATGGCGAACGCTTGGCCTATCAAAAATTAAAGAAATAATGCAAAAGATGTACGTAAAAATGCTCTACTTTTCGCCAATAGGAACCTTGTCTTTGGTTGCCGACGAGCAATATCTGTATGGAATTTGGGTTCAGGAGCAGAAGTATTTTGAGAGGGGGATAGGAGATGAAACAATAGAAGAAGTTGTTAGTCATCCCATTTTAGACCCAGTTATTGCTTGCTTAGATGATTACTTTAAAGGCAAGTCTCAGAATTTATCCAACTTGCCCTTGGCTCCAATCGGAACGGATTTTGAAAAGAGAGTTTGGTCCTATTTACAGGAAATTCCTTATGGTCAAACAGTGACCTATGGACAAATAGCTCAAGACCTACAAGTGGCTTCTGCTCAAGCAATTGGTGGAGCGGTAGGACGCAATCCGTGGTCTATCCTAGTACCTTGTCATCGGGTGTTGGGCGCAGGCAAGCGTCTGACAGGTTATGCTGCAGGAATGGAAAAGAAAGCATGGCTATTGGAGCATGAAGGCGCAGATTTTAAAGATATAAACAATAGAAAGTGAAAGACATGTTAGAATTTATCGAATATCCAAAATGTTCAACTTGTAAAAAAGCAAAACAAGAATTAAACCAACTCGGTGTGGACTATAAAGCTGTCCATATCGTCGAAGAAACACCTAGCCAAGAAGTCATTTTAAATTGGCTAGAAACCTCAGGTTTTGAGTTGAAGCAATTTTTCAACACCAGTGGAATCAAATACCGTGAATTGGGGCTGAAAGATAAGGTAGGAAGCCTGTCAAACCAAGAAGCAGCTGAGTTGCTAGCAAGTGACGGTATGTTGTTAAAACGACCCATTTTAGTAGAAAATGGAACTGTTAAGCAAATCGGTTATCGAAAACCTTATGAAGAATTGGGATTGAAATAGTTTTTATCTATCTCTTTGATAGATAAAATATATAACCTCCCTGTTTCAAAGTATGATAAACTAGTAGGTAGACAAAGTCTGTACCTGACCGTAGCAAATAATTTCATTGACGGCAGAAGTATGGTAGAATGAATCATTATCAGGAGAGGATGTTTTTATGAATGTTACAACGATTTTAGCATCAGATTGGTATCAAAACTTGATGCAATTGATTCCGGATGGCAAGCTTTTTAGCTTGCGTTCGGTCTTTGATGGAATTCCGAGAATTGTCCAACAACTTCCAATAACGATTATGTTGACAATTGGTGGTGCTCTTTTTGGCTTGGTTTTGGCACTTCTTTTTGCCATTGTGAAAATCAATCGTGTCAAGATTTTATATCCCTTGCAGGCCTTCTTTGTTAGTTTCTTAAAAGGGACACCGATTTTAGTGCAACTCATGTTGACCTACTACGGAATCCCTTTGGCTTTGAAAGCTCTCAATCAGCAATGGGGAACTGGTTTTAATATCAATGCGATTCCAGCCGCTGCTTTTGCAATTGTCGCCTTTGCCTTTAATGAGGCAGCTTATGCTAGTGAAACTATTCGTGCAGCCATTCTCTCAGTCAATCCTGGTGAGATTGAGGCGGCACGCAGTCTGGGGATGACCCGAGCACAAGTTTATCGTCGCGTGATTATTCCAAATGCAGCAGTTGTGGCGACTCCAACTTTAATCAATTCCCTAATCGGCTTGACCAAAGGGACTTCTCTAGCCTTCAGTGCGGGTGTTGTGGAAGTCTTTGCCCAAGCTCAGATTCTAGGCGGAGCTGATTACCGCTATTTTGAACGCTTTATTTCCGTTGCCCTTGTTTATTGGGTAGTCAATATCGGAATTGAAAGCCTCGGTCGTTTCATCGAGAGAAAAATGGCTATTTCTGCACCCGATACAGTGCAAACAGATGTGAAAGGAGACCTTCGTTAATGATTAAGATTTCGAATTTAAGCAAATCCTTTTCAGGACAGACTGTCTTGGATCATCTGAACTTAGATATTCAAAAAGGGGAAGTTGTAGCCTTGATTGGTTCTTCAGGAGCTGGGAAATCAACCTTCCTTCGCAGTCTCAATTATCTTGAAACACCTGACAGTGGCTCTATTCAGATTGATGATTTCTCAGTTGATTTTTCTAAGATCACTCAAGAAGAAATCCTTGCCCTACGCCGTAAGCTGTCTATGGTTTTCCAACAGTTTAATTTGTTTGAACGCCGCACAGCACTTGATAATGTGAAAGAAGGCTTGGTTGTTGTTAAGAAATTATCTGATCAAGAAGCGACTAAGATTGCCAAGGAAGAGTTGGCTAAGGTTGGGCTTTCTGACCGCGAAAACCATTATCCTCGCCATTTATCAGGTGGACAAAAGCAACGGGTTGCCCTAGCGCGTGCTCTCGCTATGAAACCAGATGTCTTACTCTTAGACGAACCAACTTCAGCCCTTGACCCAGAATTGGTTGGTGAAGTAGAAAAGTCTATTGCAGATGCTGCTAAGTCAGGTCAAACTATGATTTTGGTTAGTCATGACATGTCCTTTGTAGCCCAAGTGGCTGATAAGATTCTCTTCTTAGATAAGGGGAAAATCATCGAGTCTGGAACACCGGATGAGATTATCCACCATCCTAAAGAAGAGCGGACAAAAGAATTCTTCGCTAGTTACAAACGGACTTATATTTGATATAATAGATAAAGGAAAACTCAGTTAGCTGGACTAGCTGAGTTTACTCTTTAAAAAAGATAGAAATGAGAGAAATCATGCTACTGCAACTATTTTCTTTATATTTCGAGAGTTTGATCTTGACCACCATCCTCGTCCTGATTTTTTTAGGGATTTGGATTGGACTGAGAGCCATGTCGGGAGTTGATAAGACAGCCAAGGCTCGCCAAGCCCATCTCTATGATATGATTATGATTGGGGTCTTGGTTGTTCCGGTATTATCCTTTGCGGTTATGAGTTTAATTCTTGTTTTCAAGGCATAATCCTTGCTTGATTGACAAGAAAGAGTTAGAATAAAGATAGTTACAACAAGAAAGAAGGAATCTATATGTACGATACTATTATTATCGGTGCTGGACCTGCAGGGATGACTGCAGCCTTGTATGCTGCTCGAAGCAATCTGAAAGTTGCTCTTATTGAAGGTGGTCTGCCAGGTGGTCAGATGAATAATACATCTGATATTGAAAATTACCCAGGATACGCTAATATTAGTGGGCCAGAATTGGCAGAAAAGATGTTTGAACCGCTTGAAAATCTTGGTGTTAAGCACATTTATGGTTATGTTGAAAATGTCGAAGACCATGGTGATTTTAAGAAAGTGATTACTGATGACCGAACGTATGAAACACGTACAGTTATCGTAGCGACTGGCTCTAAACACCGTCCTTTGGGAGTACCTGGAGAAGAAGAACTGAACAGTCGTGGTGTTTCTTACTGTGCCGTGTGTGATGGTGCTTTCTTCCGTGACCAAGATTTGTTGGTAGTCGGTGGTGGAGATTCAGCTGTTGAAGAAGCCCTCTTCTTGACTCGTTTTGCTAAGACTGTGACCGTTGTTCACCGTCGTGACCAACTTCGTGCTCAAAAGGTTTTACAAGACCGCGCCTTTGCGAATGAGAAAGTCAGCTTTATCTGGGATTCTGTAGTGAAGGAAATCAAGGGCGAAAACCGAGTAGAATCTGTCGTATTTGAAAATGTGAAAACAGGTCAAGTGACAGAACAAGCCTTTGGTGGTGTCTTTATCTATGTTGGATTGGACCCTCTTAGCGATTTTGTTAAAGAATTGAATATCCAAGATCAGGCTGGATGGATTGTGACAGATAACCACATGAAAACTGCAGTTGACGGTATCTTTGCAGTTGGAGATGTTCGCTTGAAAGACCTCCGCCAAGTAACAACAGCAGTTGGAGATGGAGCTATCGCTGGTCAAGAAGCTTATAAGTTTATCACCGAACATAGTTAATCATAAAAAAGTTTCCAATCAGATGACTGGAAACTTTTTTTATAGTCTATTTCGGAAAACTTCGTACATGAGAATAGCTGCAGCAACACTGGCATTAAGGCTTTGAACATGTCCATTCATAGGAATGGTAATCATTTCATCTACCTGTTTTTTGATGTTGCTAGAAATGCCTTTTCCTTCATTTCCGATGATGAGGGCGATTTTCCCTTTTGTATTCCATTTATGGCAAGGAGTCCCATTCATATCCGTTCCAAAGGTCCAGAAGCCTTCATCCTTGAGTTTATCTAAAGTTTGACTGAGATTGGTTACTCGGGCAATCGGAACGTGTTCAATAGCACCTGTGGCTGTTTTGGCAACGACAGGAGTTACTCCGACAGCACGGTGCTTGGGAATGATGACTCCTGAAACATTGGTCGCATCTGCTGTTCTCAAAATAGAACCAAGATTATGGGGGTCGGTTAACCCGTCCAGAATCAATAGCAAAGGATTTTCTTCTTGGCGTGTTTTGGCAAGAATGTAATCTAGCTCGCTATAGGCAAATTCAGACACTCGTAGAACAAAACCTTGGTGGACAGCACCTTCAGTCATCTCAGAGAGGGATTTTTTTGAAGTCCAAGAAATGGACACCTTCTTTTCTGTAGCCAGTTCCTTGACTTTCTCAACATTCTTACCTCGGAGATCTTCTTGGAGGTAGAGTTTGTTGCCAGTGTTTGCAAGGAGAGCTTCGGTAACGGCGTGGACGCCATAGACAATATCATTTGTTTTCATGCCTCTATTATAACACAAAACCCCGTCTTACAACGGGATTTTCTTTATTCTAGAATTAGTAAACCATCTTTAACTGCAAATGGGTCTTTTTCATTGATACGATCGTAAAACATGATACCGTTAATGTGGTCAATTTCATGCTGAACAACGATGGAGTTGTAGCCTTTGAGTTTGATACGGTGTTTTTCTCCATCCTTGTCAAAGTAGTCAACAGTAACGCGGGCATGGCGAACAACATAGCCAGGCACGTTACGGTCAACAGATAGGCAACCTTCTCCTTCGCCAAGAGCAGCGTCTTGAACAGAGTGAGAGACGATTTTTGGATTGTACATAATAGCTTGCAAGTCGTAAGCTTCCTCTGGAGTTTCGCCTTCTTCAACAATATTAGGTACCAAAACAGCGATAATGCGTTTTGAGATATCTAATTGAGGAGCAGCAAGTCCAACTCCACCGCGGAGCCCCATTTTTTCAGCCATGACAGGATCTTGGGAATGTTTGAGGAATTGCATCATCTTTTCGCCAAGAATGATTTCTTGATCAGATAGGGGGAAAGTGACTTCCTCAGCAACTGCGCGTAGAGTAGGATTCCCTTCGCGGATAATATCGTTCATATCAATTAAGTGAGCAGCTTTTGTAATACGTTCTATTGCAGACATTTTCTCTCCTTTCATTACCTCTACATGATATCACAAAATGATAAGGAATGAAAGCATTTCGGCATCTAGCTTTTATAGAAAATACCTACTAGGTTCGATTCAATTGTGAAAGAATTACTTATCTGTGATATAATAAAAAGAAAAGGCTTGCATTAGAAAGTAGGGAGAATGAAGATGCAAAGAAGACAAGATAGACATAAACGTGGACCAGTTTTTCGTTTTATGAGGGGCTTTGTAAACTTTTTTAGGAGTTATCGCAAGTGGAGTAATAAGGGATTTGTGGCGATACTCTTGCTAGCAGTTGCTTTATCAATGGGCTTGGTCTTGCTGTTTGAAACTTTCCAAGGAATCCCCTTGACCAGTCAAAAAAAGGATGCCATTTCTAAAGAAGCAAATAAGACAAATCAAAAATCTAAAGATCAGGAAGAAGAAACAAGTGCTCGTATTATGGCCCATGGAGATTTACTTTACCATGATATTATCTATATGTCAGCTAAAAAGGAAGATGGCAGCTATGATTTTCATGAGAATTTTGAATACGTAACTCCTTGGCTTAAGCAGGCAGATTTGGCAATAGGTGATTTTGAAGGGACCATTAATAAAGATCATTATCTAGCTGGCTATCCTTTATTTAATGCTCCTGGTCAAGTAATGGATGCTATTAAAGATGCTGGGTATCATGTTTTAGATTTAGCCCATAATCATGTTTTAGATTCTCAAATTGAAGGAGTTATTTCAACGGCAGATGCAATTGAAAAGGCAGGAATGACACCTATTGGAGTTTATACGCACGAGTCACGTGATCAAGCTCCGCTCGTTATCAAGGAAGTGAACGGTATCAAGGTTGCACTTTTGGCTTATTCTTATGGATTTAATGGAATTGAGCAAAGTATTTCTCAAGAAGATTATAACCGCTATCTTTCAGACCTAAACGAAGATAAGATGAAGGCTGAAATTGAGCGTGCAGAGAAGGAAGCGGACATTACTGTTATCATGCCTCAGATGGGGGTTGAGTATCGCATAGAACCGACTGAAGAGCAAAAGGTTTTGTACCACAAGATGATTGAATGGGGAGCGGATATTATCTTTGGAGGCCATCCACATGTAGTTGAGCCATCAGAGACTGTTGAAAAAGATGGAGAGAAAAAACTTATCATCTATTCTATGGGAAACTTTATTTCTAACCAACGTATTGAAACAATGACTGGTGTAGACAATGCGAAGTGGACAGAGCGTGGTGTTCTTATGGATGTAACTGTCAAGAAAAAAGGTGGAAAAACAACTATTGACACAGCTAAAGCTCATCCAACTTGGGTCAATCGAACACCAAAGGGAACCTTTTCACCAGAAGGATATCCCCTATATCATTATCAAACCTATATCTTAGAAGATTTTATCGAGGGTGGCAGTCATCGTGATCAGTTAGATGAAGCGACTAAGGAACGAATTGATGCAGCCTATAAAGAAATGAACGAACATGTAGGATTGAAGTGGGATTAGCTTGAATTCAGAGGAAAGTAAATGACGATTAAAGTAATTGCGACAGATATGGATGGGACCTTGCTGGATGCTAGAGGCCAGCTTGATCTCCCACGCTTGGAAAAGATTTTAGATCAGTTGGATCAAAGGGGCGTTCGTTTTGTCATCGCTACGGGCAATGAAATTCACCGTATGAGGCAACTACTGGAGCACTTGGTGGATCGAGTGGTTCTGGTGGTTGCCAACGGTGCTCGTATTTTTGAAAACAATGAACTGATTCAGGCTCAGACTTGGGATGATGTCATTGTCGATAAGGCCTTGGCTTATTTCGAGGGTCGATCGTGTCAGGATCAGTTTGTTGTAACGGGGATGAAGGGTGGTTTCGTCAAAGAAGGTACGATTTTTACAGACCTTGAAAGTTTTATGACTCCAGAAATGATTGAAAAATTCTACCAACGGATGCAATTTGTGGATGAATTAACCTCTGACCTCTTTGGTGGTGTTCTCAAGATGAGTATGGTTGTTGGTGAGGAACGTTTGAGTTCGGTTTTGGAAGAAATCAATGACCTCTTTGATGGCCGCGTTCGGGCTGTATCGAGTGGCTATGGTTGCATTGATATCCTTCAAGCTGGAATTCATAAAGCATGGGGCTTGGAAGAATTACTCAAGCGTTGGGACTTGACTCCCCAACAAATCATGGCTTTTGGTGACAGTGAAAATGATGTTGAAATGCTTGAAATGGCTGGAATTGCCTATGCGATGGAAAATGCTGATGATAAAGCCAAAGCTGTGGCTACTGCTCTAGCACCAGCCAACAGCCAAGGCGGAGTTTATCAAGTCTTGGAAAACTGGTTAGAAAAAGGAGAATGAAGTGGCAGTACAGTTATTAGAAAATTGGTTACTAAAGGAACAAGAAAAAATCCAAACCAAGTATCGTCACTTAAATCAGGTTTCTGTTGTAGAGCCAGACATTCTTTTTATTGGGGATTCCATTGTCGAATACTATCCTCTGCAGGAACTATTTGGGACTTCAAAGACGATTGTCAATCGAGGAATTCGTGGCTATCAGACAGGGCTGTTATTAGAAAATCTTGATGCGCATCTTTATGGTGGAGCAGTAGATAAAATTGTCCTTTTGATTGGGACAAATGATATCGGAAAAGATGTGCCTGTGAATGAGGCTCTCAATAATCTCGAAGCTATCATACAATCCATTACTCGCGATTATCCATTGACTGAGATTAAATTGCTTTCCATTTTGCCAGTCAATGAGGGAGAGGAGTACAAGCAGACAGTCTATATCCGCACGAATGAAAAAATCCAGAAATGGAATCAAGCCTATCGAGAGCTTGCTTCAGCCTATATGCAGGTAGAATTTGTGCCAGTTTTTGATAGTTTGACAGACCAAGTAGGTCAACTCAAAAAAGAATATACAACTGATGGACTGCATCTCAGTGTTGCTGGTTATCAGATTTTGACAAAATCTTTGAAAGACTATCTTTTGTAGTTAATTGCTTTCCTTTTTGCATTTTTGAGTTAGATAAGGTATAATGGTTTTGTTGTCTTTTGGGGTCGTTACGGATTCGACAGGCATTATGAGGCATATTTTGCGACTCGTGTGGCGACGTAAACGCTCAGTTAAATATAACTGCAAAAAATAACACTTCTTACGCTCTAGCTGCCTAAAAACCAGCAGGCGTGACCCGATTTGGATTGCTCGTGTTCAATGACAGGTCTTATTATTAGCGAGATACGATCAAACTTTGTCTAGCAGTTTGGTAAGAGATTTATAGGCTCGCAGTTCCTAGGCTTGAGTTATGTGTCGAGGAGCTGTTAAAACAATACATAACCTATGGTTGTAGACAAATATGTTAGCAGATGTTTGGACGTGGGTTCGACTCCCACCGGCTCCATTATTATTTTGCATTCCTTTCTAAAACGTTGTACTTACAGCGTTTTTTATTTTGTTCTTTGGTATTCCTTGGTATTCTTTTTTACAAAAAGGATACAATTTTCAGTTGTATCCTAAATATTAAAGCAAGTCCTGAATTTTCTTAAGTTTTTATCATATTTTCTGTTATAATTAAGGTGCCTTAAGAAAAATATTAAGGTGCCTTAATAAAAATAATGAAAAAACTAAATGTTTTTCATATAGTTTTCATTGTTTTAATAGTTTAAAGTCAATCTTATTTTTCTCTAATAGAAAATAATGAAAAAGTAGGTTTAGAAAGAGGTAAGTATCTATGTCTTCTCATAAAAAAGTGTCACTCTCTGAGATTAATCAATCTATCGATACTCCAAATAACAATCATTTCTGGCAAAATTTAAAGGCCTTCTTGGGTCCAGGTGCCCTTGTCGCAGTTGGTTATATGGATCCAGGAAACTGGATAACCAGTGTGGTTGGAGGTGCATCCTATAAGTACAGTCTCTTATTTGTCATCTTGATTTCATCACTCATTGCTATGCAGCTTCAGCAGATGGCAGGAAAGCTTGGAATTGTAACTCAAATGGACTTGGCTCAAGCAACGGGTCATCATTCACCCAAATGGCTTCGTTATAGCTTATGGGTGATTTTGGAGTTGGCCTTGATGGCGACAGACCTGGCAGAAGTTCTAGGTTCAGCGATTGCTCTCAATCTTCTCTTTAAGATTCCGATTATGATAGCAATTCTCTTGACCGTGTTGGATGTTTTTCTCTTATTGCTTCTGATGAAATTTGGCTTTAAGAAGATTGAAGCTATTGTGACAACACTGATTTTAACCATTCTAGCAATTTTTACCTATCTGGTAGCTTTGTCACATCCAAGCTTCCAAGGAATCGTTGAGGGTTATCTACCGAATGCAACCTTATTTGAAAGTCCCTTGCCAGGGCATGAAAGTCAATTAACCTTGGCACTAGGGATCGTGGGAGCAACGGTTATGCCCCATAACCTCTATTTGCATTCTTCCTTGTCTCAAACTCGGAAAATCAATCACAAGGACAAGAATGATGTTCGAAAAGCCGTGCGCTTTATGACCTGGGATTCAAATCTCCAATTATCCTTGGCCTTTGTGGTTAACTCCCTTCTATTAATTCTCGGGGCGGCTCTCTTTTTCGGCCATGCATCTGAGATTTCTGCCTTCTCTCAAATGTATAATGCCTTGCAGGATTCTACTATTGCAGGAGCTATAGCTAGCTCGACCTTATCAACCTTGTTTGCCTTGGCTTTATTAGCCAGTGGTCAAAATTCGACGATTACGGGTACCTTGACTGGACAAATCGTTATGGAAGGTTTCTTGCATATGAGATTACCTCAATGGTTCATTCGTTTGGCAACTCGTCTCTTTGCCTTGTTGCCTGTCATGATTGTAGCGGTTCTGTTTGGTCATCAGGAAAAAACATTGGATCAGTTATTGGTTTATTCACAAGTCTTTCTTTCGATTGCTCTTCCATTTTCAATCTTCCCACTGATTTATCTAACTTCTAAGAAATCACTGATGGGAGAATTTACCAATGCCAAATGGAATACCATCCTTGGCTATATCGTTTCCATTATCTTAACAATTCTCAATGTGAAATTGTTATTTGATATTTTCTAAGAAATTCACCCGAGTTATAAAACAAGCATATAAGAAAAAAGATACCCAAGATTTCTTGGGTATCTTTTTTAAAATAAACGGAAGACATGGGATTCGAACCCACGCACGCTGTTACACGCCTACCGCGTTTCCAACACGGCCTCTTAAGCCTCTTGAGTAATCTTCCAATACTTACTCAAATAGTCTACCATAAAGGCTCTTATCTTGCAATAAAAATTCTGGAAATAAGAAAAATGATAGAATTTGACAGAAAGTGATAAAAAATGCTTGACTTTGAAAGGAAGTGTGATAGAATGAATAGTGTAAACGATAACAGGAGGTGATTCAGTGTTAAAAACAGAGCGGAAGCAACTGATTTTAGAGGAGTTACATCAACATCATGTAGTTTCTCTAGAAAAATTAGTTAGTTTGTTAGAAACGTCAGAATCAACGGTTCGAAGAGACTTGGATGAGTTGGAAGCAGAAAACAAGCTTCGTCGCGTACATGGTGGAGCAGAATTGCCCCATTCCTTGCAGGAAGAAGAAACCATTCAAGAAAAATCTGTCAAAAACCTTCAAGAGAAGAAGTTACTGGCTCAGAAAGCAGCCTCTCTCATCAAGGAACAAGATGTCATTTTTATCGATGCTGGAACAACAACTGCTTTTTTGATTCATGAATTGGTCAATAAGAATGTTACAGTCGTGACCAACTCGATTCACCATGCTGCTCAGTTGGTTGAAAAGCAGATTCCAACTGTCATGGTTGGAGGAAGTGTCAAGATGGCGACAGATGCGAGTATCGGGGGTGTTGCTCTTAACCAGATTAACCAATTGCACTTTGACCGTGCCTTTATCGGGATGAATGGTGTGGACGATAGTTATTATACGACTCCTGATATGGAAGAGGGAGCTGTGAAGCGTGCTATTTTGGAGAATGCCAAACAGACTTATGTCTTGGTGGACTCGTCAAAAATTGGACAAACTTGCTTTGCTAAGGTAGCACCACTCAAACGAGCTATTGTTATTACAAGTCAAGGGCATGAGCTCTTGCAGGCCATTAAGGAGAAAACGGAGGTAATAGAAGTATGATTTATACAGTCACACTCAATCCGTCTATTGATTATATCGTTCGTTTGGACCAAGTCCAAGTCGGTAGTGTCAATCGTATGGACAGTGATGATAAGTTTGCTGGTGGTAAGGGAATCAATGTTAGCCGTGTCTTGAAACGCTTGGATATTCCAAATACTGCGACAGGCTTCATCGGTGGCTTTACAGGTAAATTTATCACAGATACTCTGGCTGATGAAGAAATCGAGACACGTTTTGTCCAAGTGGCAGAAGATACTCGTATCAATGTTAAAATCAAAGCAGACCAAGAAACAGAAATCAACGGGACTGGTCCAAATGTCGAGCCAGCCCAGCTAGAAGAATTGAAAGCTATTTTATCTAGTCTGACAGCAGAAGATACAGTTGTCTTTGCTGGTTCAAGTGCTAAAAACCTAGGAAATGTCATCTACAAGGATTTGATTGCCTTGACGCGTCAGACGGGTGCGCAAGTGGTTTGTGACTTTGAAGGACAGACCTTAATTGATAGTTTGGCCTACCAGCCGCTTTTGGTCAAACCAAACAATCATGAACTTGGAGCGATTTTTGGGGTTAAACTCGAAAGTTTAGATGAAATTGAGAGATATGCTCGCGAGTTACTGGCTAAAGGTGCTCAAAACGTTATTATATCTATGGCTGGTGACGGTGCCCTTCTTGTCACATCTGAGGGAGCTTACTTTGCTAAACCAATCAAGGGGACAGTCAAAAATTCAGTTGGAGCTGGTGATTCTATGGTTGCCGGATTCACAGGTGAATTTGTCAAATCAAAAGATGCAGTAGAAGCCTTCAAATGGGGAGTTGCTTGTGGAACAGCAACGACATTCTCAGATGACTTGGCAACGGCAGAATTTATTAAAGAAACATATGAAAAAGTTGAGGTAGAAAAACGATGAAAATTCAAGACCTATTGAGAAAAGATGTCATGTTGCTGGATTTGCAGGCAACTGAAAAAACAGCTGTCATCGACGAGATGATTAAAAGTTTGACAGACCACGGTTATGTGACAGATTTTGAAACCTTTAAAGAAGGCATTTTGGCGCGTGAAGCTTTGACTTCTACTGGTTTGGGTGACGGAATCGCAATGCCACACAGCAAAAATTTTGCTGTAAAAGAAGCGACAGTTCTCTTTGCCAAGTCAAACAAGGGTGTTGACTACGAGAGCTTGGATGGGCAACCAACTGACCTTTTCTTTATGATTGCAGCTCCAGAAGGTGCCAATGATACTCACTTAGCAGCCTTGGCAGAATTGTCTCAATACTTGATGAAAGACGGATTTGCAGACAAACTTCGCCAAGTAATATCAGCTGACCAAGTCATTGAGCTCTTTGACCAAGCTTCAGAAAAAACTGAAGAGCCTGTTCAAGCACCTGCTAATGACTCTGGTGACTTTATCGTGGCTGTTACAGCTTGTACGACAGGTATTGCCCACACTTACATGGCCCAAGAAGCCCTTCAAAAAGTAGCTGCTGAAATGGGGGTTGGTATCAAAGTCGAAACCAACGGTGCTAGCGGTGTTGGAAACCAACTAACTGCTGAAGATATCCGTAAGGCTAAAGCGGTTATCATCGCAGCAGACAAGGCAGTTGAAATGGATCGTTTCGATGGCAAACCATTGATCAGTCGTCCGGTTGCTGATGGTATCCGTAAAACAGAAGAATTGATTAACTTGGCTCTTTCAGGAGATACGGAAGTCTACCGTGCCGCTAATGGAGCAAAAGATGCAACAGCCTCTAACGAAAAACAAAGCCTTGGTGGCGCCTTCTACAAACACTTGATGAGTGGTGTCTCTCAAATGTTGCCATTCGTTATAGGTGGTGGTATCATGATTGCCCTTGCCTTCTTGATTGATGGTGCTTTAGGTGTTCCAAATGAAAACCTTGGCAATCTTGGTTCCTACCATGAGTTAGCTTCTATGTTCATGAAAATCGGTGGCGCTGCATTTGGTTTGATGCTTCCAGTCTTTGCAGGTTATGTTGCCTACTCTATCGCTGAAAAACCAGGTTTGGTAGCAGGTTTCGTGGCTGGTGCTATTGCCAAAGAAGGTTTTGCCTTTGGGAAAATCCCTTATACAGCAGGTGGTGAAGCAACTTCAACTCTTGCAGGTGTCTCATCTGGTTTCCTAGGTGCTCTTGTTGGTGGATTTATCGCAGGTGCTTTGGTTCTTGCTATCAAGAAATACGTTAAAGTTCCTCGTTCACTTGAAGGTGCTAAATCAATTCTCATCTTGCCACTTCTTGGAACTATTTTGACAGGATTTGTTATGCTGGCAGTTAACATTCCAATGGTGGCAATCAACACTGCTATGAATGACTTCCTTGGTGGTCTTGGAGGAGGATCAGCTGTTCTTCTTGGTATCGTCCTTGGTGGAATGATGGCTGTTGACATGGGTGGACCAGTTAACAAAGCAGCCTATGTCTTTGGTACAGGTACGCTTGCAGCGACTGTTTCTTCAGGAGGTTCTGTAGCCATGGCAGCAGTTATGGCTGGAGGAATGGTACCACCACTTGCCATCTTTGTCGCAACTCTTCTTTTCAAAGATAAATTTACTAAGGAAGAACGCAACTCTGGTTTGACAAACATCATCATGGGCTTATCATTTATCACTGAGGGAGCGATTCCATTTGGTGCCGCTGACCCAGCTCGTGCTATCCCAAGCTTTATCCTTGGTTCAGCAGTAGCAGGTGGCCTCGTTGGTCTTACTGGTATCAAACTCATGGCACCACACGGAGGAATCTTCGTTATTGCCCTTACTTCTAATGCCCTTCTTTACCTCGTTTTTGTCTTAGTAGGAGCAATTGTAAGTGGTGTGGTTTATGGTTACCTACGCAAACCACAAGCATAAAACTTAGATAGAAAATAAAAAGATTGGACCGTTTGGTGCAGTCTTTTTCTCTTTCCGAAATGCCTGTGAAATGTGGTATAATAGAAGAATGGCAAACAAGAATACAAGTAAAACAAGACGGAGACCGTCTAAAGCAGAACTCGAAAGAAAAGAAGCGATTCAACGAATGTTGATTTCGTTGGGAATCGCGCTTTTATTGATTTTCGCAGCCTTCAAATTAGGAGCTGCAGGTATCACCCTTTACAATTTAATACGCTTGCTGGTGGGTAGCCTAGCTTATCTGGCAATATTTGGTATCCTGCTCTACCTCTTCTTTTTCAAGTGGATCCGAAAACAGGAAGGGCTCCTATCTGGCTTTTTCACCATATTTGCAGGTTTACTCTTGATTTTTGAGGCCTACTTAGTTTGGAAATATGGTTTGGACAAGTCGGTATTAAAAGGGACCATGGCTCAGGTTGTGACGGATTTGACTGGTTTTCGAACGACCAGTTTTGCTGGAGGAGGCTTGATTGGGGTCGCTCTTTATATGCCAATTGCCTTTCTCTTTTCAAATGTCGGCACTTACTTTATTGGTTCTATCTTGATTTTAGCTGGAGCCCTCCTAGTCAGTCCTTGGTCTGTTTACGATATTGCTGAATTCTTCAGTAGAGGCTTTGCCAAATGGCGGGAAGGGCATGAGCGTCGAAAAGAGGAACGCTTTGTCAAACAAGAAGAAAAAGCTCGTCAAAAAGCTGAGGAAGAAGCTAGATTAGAAAAAGAAGCAGCTGAGAAAGCCTTGCTCGATTTGCCTCCTGTTGATATGGAAACAGGTGAAATTTTGACAGAAGATGTTGTACTTGACGTTCCACCTTTTCCAGATGAAGAGTGGGTAGAACCAGAAATCATCTTGCCTCAAGTTGAACTTGAATTCGCTGAACAGGAAGATGGCTCTGATGATGAAGATGTTCAGGTCGATTTTTCAGCCAAGGAGGCTCTTGAGTACAAACTTCCAAGCTTACAACTCTTTGCACCTGATAAACCCAAGGACCAGTCTAAAGAAAAGAAAATCGTTCGAGAAAACATCAAAATCCTAGAAGAAACCTTTGCTAGCTTCGGTATCAAGGTAACAGTTGAACGGGCCGAAATTGGGCCATCAGTGACCAAGTATGAAGTCAAGCCAGCAGTGGGTGTAAGGGTCAACCGCATCTCCAATCTCGCAGATGACCTCGCTCTAGCCTTGGCGGCCAAGGATGTCCGGATTGAAGCACCTATCCCAGGGAAATCCCTAGTCGGAATCGAAGTACCCAACTCTGAGATTGCGACTGTATCTTTCCGCGAACTATGGGAACAATCTCAAACAAAAGCAGAAAATCTCTTGGAAATTCCTTTAGGAAAGGCTGTTAATGGCACCGCAAGAGCTTTTGACCTTTCTAAAATGCCCCACTTGCTAGTCGCAGGTTCAACGGGTTCAGGGAAGTCAGTAGCTGTTAACGGCATTATAGCTAGCATTCTCATGAAGGCAAGACCAGACCAAGTTAAATTTATGATGGTCGATCCCAAGATGGTTGAGTTGTCTGTTTACAATGACATTCCTCATCTCTTGATTCCAGTTGTGACCAATCCACGCAAGGCCAGCAAGGCTCTGCAAAAGGTCGTGGATGAAATGGAAAATCGTTATGAACTCTTTGCCAAGGTGGGAGTTCGGAATATTGCAGGTTTTAATGCCAAGGTAGAAGAGTTCAATGCCCAGTCTGAGTACAAGCAGGTTCCGCTACCGCTCATTGTCGTGATTGTGGATGAGTTGGCTGACCTCATGATGGTGGCCAGCAAGGAAGTGGAAGATGCTATCATTCGTCTCGGACAGAAGGCGCGTGCTGCAGGTATCCACATGATTCTTGCAACCCAGCGCCCATCCGTTGATGTCATTTCTGGTCTGATCAAGGCCAATGTTCCTTCTCGTGTCGCTTTCGCAGTTTCATCAGGAACAGATTCCCGTACGATTTTGGATGAAAATGGAGCGGAAAAACTGCTTGGACGTGGAGATATGCTCTTTAAACCAATTGATGAAAATCATCCAGTTCGTCTCCAAGGCTCCTTTATCTCGGATGATGATGTCGAGCGCATCGTAAACTTCATCAAGGCTCAGGCTGATGCGGACTACGATGAGAGTTTTGATCCAGGTGAGGTTTCTGAAAATGAAGGAGAATTTTCAGATGGTGGTGATGGTGGAGATCCGCTTTTTGAAGAAGCCAAGGCTTTGGTAATCGAAACTCAGAAAGCCAGCGCATCCATGATTCAGCGTCGTTTGTCTGTTGGATTTAACCGTGCGACCCGCCTTATGGAAGAACTTGAGATGGCAGGTGTCATTGGTCCAGCTGAAGGAACCAAACCAAGAAAAGTATTGCAACAATAAAAAAATAGCTTCTTTCCAAGTTTGGAGAGAAGCTATTTTACTGGCTATTGATTGGTATTATTTTCTGAATTTGTAGTATTGGACTGTTTTTCATTTTCAGTAGTAGATTTACTTGGAGCAGGAGTAGTAGAGTCCTGAGTTGCTGTTTTCTGCTCTTCTTTTTTCTCTTCCTTGACGCCGGATTTTGGTGTTTCTTCTTGTTGTGGTTTTTCTTGAGAAGTGTTATTTTCCTTATTAGGACTAGTGTTTTCCTGAGGGGATTCCTTTTGAATTTCTTTGACAATTGTTGTCGTCTGGCTTGTCGTAGGTTCTTTTTTAGTATTTTTGTTATTATCCAAGGCGTTCATGATAGTGATACTTGCGGTAATTAAGCCGAGAATACTACCGATAGTAGCAACGGTTTTTTGAAAGACCGTAAAGCCTTTTTTGATGTGTTCTGTTTTTGGTTTTGAAGTTCTACGATAATTAGACATACATTCTCTCCTTTAACTAAAATTTATTATACCGCATTTCTTTAAAAAAATCTTAAAAAAAGAGGAATTGCCCTTTCTTGTCGCAAGCTCCGTTTCATGATACAATAGAAGAAGTGATTTTAGAAAGCGTGAGAAAACATGATTTACTTTGATAATTCGGCGACGACCAAGCCTTATCCTGAAGCCCTTGAAACTTATATGCAGGTCGCTTCAAAAATTTTAGGAAATCCATCTAGTCTCCATCGTTTGGGAGACCAGGCAACACGAATTTTAGATGCTTCCCGTCAACAGATTGCAGATTTAATCGGTAAGAAAAGTGATGAAATCTTCTTTACTTCTGGTGGGACAGAAGGAGATAACTGGGTCATCAAGGGTGTGGCCTTTGAAAAAGCCCAGTTTGGCAAGCACATCATCGTATCAGCCATTGAACATCCAGCAGTCAAAGAGTCAGCTCTCTGGTTGAAAAGTCAAGGATTTGAAGTGGATTTTGCTCCAGTTGATGAGAAAGGATTTGTGGATGTTGAGGCGCTAGCAGATTTGATAAGACCTGATACGACCCTCGTTTCCATCATGGCTGTGAACAATGAAATCGGTTCTGTTCAGCCCATTAAGGCTATTTCAGAACTCTTGGCAGATAAGCCGACTATTTCCTTCCACGTTGATGCGGTTCAGGCTCTTGCCAAGATTCCGACTGAAAAATATCTGACAGAACGAGTGGATTTTGCGACTTTCTCTGGTCACAAGTTCCACGGAGTTCGTGGTGTTGGTTTTGTCTATATCAAGTATGGCAAGAAGATTACGCCTCTTTTAACAGGTGGTGGTCAGGAACGTGATTATCGCTCGACAACTGAAAATGTGGCAGGGATTGCAGCGACAGCCAAGGCTCTCCGTTTGTCCATGGAAAAGCTAGATTTCTTTACGAGTAAGATAGGACAGATGAAGGCAGTGATTCGCCAAGCCCTTCTGGACTACCCAGATATTTTTGTCTTTTCAGATGAGGAAGACTTTGCCCCTCATATTCTGACTTTTGGAATCAAGGGTGTTCGTGGTGAAGTCATTGTTCACGCCTTTGAAGACTATGATATTTTCATCTCAACGACCTCTGCTTGTTCTTCCAAGGCTGGGAAACCTGCAGGCACCTTGATTGCCATGGGAGTGGATAAAGATAAGGCCCAGTCAGCCGTGCGTCTTAGCCTAGACCTTGAAAATGATATGAGTCAGGTCGAGCAGTTTTTGACCAAGTTAAAATTGATTTACAATCAAACTAGAAAAGTAAGATAGGAGCATTCATGCAGTATTCAGAAATTATGATTCGCTACGGTGAGCTGTCAACCAAGGGCAAAAACCGTATGCGTTTCATCAATAAACTTCGCAATAATATTTCAGACGTTTTGTCTATCTATCCCCAAGTTAAGGTAACGGCAGATCGTGACCGTGCCCACGCTTACCTCAATGGAGCAGATTACACAGCAGTAGCAGAATCGCTCAAACAAGTTTTTGGAATTCAAAACTTTTCCCCTGTTTATAAGGTTGAAAAATCTGTAGAAGTTCTGAAGTCTGCTGTCCAAGAGATTATGCAGGACATCTACAAGGATGGCATGACCTTTAAAATTTCTAGCAAGCGTAGCGACCACAACTTTGAGTTGGATAGTCGTGAACTCAACCAAACACTTGGAGGGGCTGTATTCGAAGCCATTCCAAATGTGAAAGCTCAAATGAAAAGTCCTGATATCAATCTCCAAGTGGAGATTCGTGAAGAAGCAGCCTATCTTTCTTATGAAACCATTCGTGGGGCTGGTGGTTTGCCAGTTGGAACTTCAGGTAAAGGGATGCTCATGTTGTCAGGAGGGATTGACTCACCTGTAGCAGGTTATCTTGCGCTGAAACGTGGTGTAGATATTGAGGCAGTTCACTTTGCCAGTCCACCTTACACGAGTCCTGGTGCTCTTAAAAAAGCCCAAGATTTGACCCGTAAATTAACCAAGTTTGGTGGAAATATCCAGTTTATCGAAGTTCCTTTTACAGAGATTCAAGAGGAAATCAAGGCTAAAGCGCCAGAAGCTTACCTTATGACCTTGACGCGTCGTTTTATGATGCGGATTACTGACCGTATTCGTGAGGTACGAAATGGTTTAGTTATCATCAATGGGGAAAGTCTTGGTCAAGTAGCTAGCCAGACCCTTGAAAGCATGCAGGCTATCAATGCCATTACCAACACTCCCATCATCCGTCCAGTTGTGACAATGGATAAGTTGGAAATCATTGACATTGCTCAGGAAATTGACACCTTTGAAATTTCTATCCAGCCTTTTGAAGACTGCTGTACGATTTTTGCACCTGACCGTCCTAAGACCAATCCTAAGATTAAAAATGCAGAACAGTACGAAGCGCGTATGGATGTTGAAGGATTAGTAGAGCGAGCAGTAGCAGGAATCATGATTACTGAGATTACACCGCAGGCTGAAAAAGATGAAGTGGATGACTTGATTGACAATCTTCTCTAATCAGAAAATCCAAAAGAATTTAGAAAAATAGATGAAAAAGTTAGTTTTTAATTCCAAAAATGGAAGCAAAACTAACTTTTTTTCTATAATTGTGATATAATGAAATAAAATTTTGAATATAGAGAGTTTTCTGACAATGAATCAATCCTACTTTTATTTAAAAATGAAAGAACACAAACTCAAGGTTCCTTATACAGGTAAGGAACGCCGTGTACGTGTTCTTTTGCCTAAAGATTATGAGAAAGACACGAATCGTTCCTATCCTGTTGTTTACTTTCATGACGGGCAAAATGTTTTTTATAGCAAGGAGTCCTTTATTGGTCACTCGTGGAAGATTATTCCAGCTATTAAGCGCAATCCCGATATCAGTCGCATGATTGTCGTTGCCATTGACAATGATGGTATGGGGCGTATGAATGAGTATGCGGCTTGGAAGTTCCAAGAATCTCCTATCCCAGGCCAGCAGTTTGGTGGTAAAGGTGTGGAGTATGCCGAGTTTGTCATGGATGTGGTCAAACCTTTTATCGATGAGACCTACCGTACCAAAGCTGACCGCCAACATACGGCTATGATTGGTTCCTCACTAGGAGGCAATATTACCCAATTTATCGGTTTGGAATACCAAGACCAAATTGGTTGCCTAGGCGTCTTTTCATCTGCAAACTGGCTCCACCAAGAAGCATTTAACCGTTATATCGAGCGCCAAAAACTGTCGCCTGACCAGCGCATCTTCATCTATGTAGGAACGGAAGAAGCGGATGATACTGACAAGACTCTGATGGCTGGTAATATCAAACAAGCTTATATCGACTCGTCGCTTCGCTATTATCATGATTTGATAGCTGGGGGAGTTCATCTGGATAATCTTGTCTTGAAAGTTCAGTCTGGTGCCATCCATAGTGAAATCCCTTGGTCGGAGAATTTACCAGACTGTCTGAGATTTTTTGCAGAGAAATGGTAAGTTAGAAAAGGAGAAATCAAATGCATATTGAAAACCTTAGCCACTGGAGTGGCAATCTTAACCGTGAAATGTATCTTAATCGTTATGGACATGCTGGGATTCCAGTTGTGGTCTTTGCTTCATCAGGTGGTAGTCACAATGAATACTATGATTTTGGCATGATTGATGCTTGTGCTTCCTTTATCGAGGAAGGCCGTGTCCAGTTTTTTACCCTATCCAGTGTAGACAGTGAGAGCTGGTTGGCCACTTGGAAAAATGGTCACGACCAAGCAGAGATGCACCGTGCCTACGAGCGCTATGTGATTGATGAGGCCATTCCTTTTATCAAGCATAAGACAGGTTGGTTTGATGGTATGATGACGACAGGTTGCTCGATGGGCGCCTACCATGCAGTCAACTTTTTTCTCCAACATCCAGATGTCTTTACCAAGGTGATTGCTCTTAGTGGTGTTTACGACGCACGTTTCTTTGTTGGCGATTACTACAATGACGATGCTATTTATCAAAACTCGCCAGTAGATTATATCTGGAATCAGAATGACGGCTGGTTTATTGACCGTTACCGTCAGGCAGAGATTGTGCTGTGTACGGGTCTTGGAGCCTGGGAACAAGACGGTCTACCATCTTTCTACAAGCTTAAAGAAGCCTTTGACCAGAAACAAATTCCAGCCTGGTTTGCTGAATGGGGACACGATGTCGCCCACGACTGGGAATGGTGGCGCAAACAAATGCCTTATTTCCTCGGCAATCTCTATTTATAAAAGGAGTGACCTATGAATTACCTTGTTATTTCTCCCTACTATCCACAAAACTTTCAACAGTTTACCATCGAACTAGCCAATAAAGGTATTACCGTCTTGGGAATTGGTCAAGAGCCTTACGAGCAATTGGATGAACCTTTACGTAATAGCCTGACAGAATATTTCCGTGTTGATAATCTTGAGAACACAGACGAAGTCAAACGTGCAGTTGCTTTTCTCTTTTATAAGCATGGCCCAATTGATCGCATCGAATCTCATAATGAATACTGGCTTGAGCTGGACGCAGCACTCAGAGAACAATTCAATGTCTTTGGTGCCAAACCAGAGGATCTCAAAAAGACAAAATATAAGTCTGAAATGAAGAAACTCTTCAAAAAAGCTGGTGTCCCTGTAGTCCCTGGAGCTGTTATTAAGACGGAAGCAGATGTGGATCAAGCAGTGAAAGAAATCGGTCTTCCAATGATTGCCAAACCTGATAATGGAGTTGGGGCAGCCGCAACCTTTAAACTTGAGACTGAAGACGATATCAATCACTTCAAGGCCGAATGGGATCATTCAACTGTTTATTTCTTTGAAAAATTTGTCACTTCCAGCGAAATCTGTACCTTTGATGGGCTTGTGGACAAGGATGGTAAGATTGTCTTTTCAACAACCTTTGACTACGCCTATACACCGCTTGATCTCATGATGTATAAGATGGACAATTCCTACTATGTTCTTAAGGATATGGATCCCAAATTACGTAAATATGGTGAGGCTATCGTCAAAGAATTTGGTATGAAAGAACGGTTCTTCCATATCGAGTTCTTCCGTGAGGGGGACGATTACATTGCTATTGAGTACAATAACCGTCCCGCAGGTGGTTTTACAATTGATGTTTATAACTTTGCTCATTCCTTGGACCTCTATCGTGGATATGCATCCATTGTCGCAGGAGAAGAGTTCCCAGCGTCAGACTTTGAACCTCAGTATTGTTTGGCTACATCACGTCGTGCAAATGCTCATTATGTCTATTCTGAGGAGGACTTGCTTGCTAAATACAACCAGCAGTTCAAGGTTAAGAAAATCATGCCAGCAGCCTTTGCAGAACTTCAAGGAGATTACCTTTATATGCTAACAACTCCGAGTCGACAAGAAATGGAGCAGATGATTGCAGATTTCGGACAACGTCAAGAATAAGAACTCTCGGATTAAGGAAATGGATTCCCTTAATCCTTTTGTTTTTTATAATAAATGAAATCGCTTTCTCGTGTATTCTTTTAGAAAACCTGTTGCTAAAAGATATAAAAATTGATAGAATAAGGATTGTCTAAAAAATTTTAAGGAGAATCTATCAAATGGATTTCACATGGGCAATTAAATATGCCACTGAATTTTTGGGAACTGCTATTTTGATCATTCTTGGAAATGGTGCAGTTGCCAACGTTGAACTTAAAGGTACGAAAGGTCACCAAAGTGGCTGGATCGTTATTGCTGTTGGTTACGGTATGGGGGTTATGATTCCAGCTTTGATGTTTGGTAACGTATCAGGTAACCACATTAACCCAGCCTTCACTCTTGGACTTGCGATCAGCGGTCTCTTCCCTTGGGCACAAGTAGCGCCTTATATCATCGCACAAGTTTTGGGTGCTATCTTTGGTCAAGCATTGGTTGTGGCAACACACCGCCCATATTACTTGAAAACTGGAAATCCAAACAACATCTTGGGTACTTTCTCAACCATTTCAAGTTTGGATAATGGTACAAAAGAATCACATTTCGCAGCAACCGTTAATGGTTTTGTAAACGAGTTTATCGGTTCATTTGTTCTGTTCTTTGCAGCTCTTGGATTAACTAAAAACTTCTTTGGTGCTGAGGTTCTTCAATACATGAAACAAATGGCTAGTCAAGCAGGTCAAACAGTTGATTTCTCTGATTTAGCAATTAAAGCTCAAACAGCACCTCATACAGCTTCAGGTCTTGGAATTGCTCACTTGGCACTTGGATTCCTTGTTATGGCCTTGGTAACATCACTTGGTGGACCTACAGGACCTGCCTTGAACCCAGCCCGTGACTTGGGGCCACGTCTCCTTCATGCTTTCCTTCCAAAATCAGTTCTTGGTGAGCACAAAGGTGATTCAAAATGGTGGTACTCTTGGGTACCAGTAGTAGCACCGATCGCAGCAGCAATTGCGGCAGTAGCTATCTTCAAATTCCTTTACCTATAAGAAATTGAAACCGGGGCAATCCTCGGTTTTTTAGATGAAATTTTTACGAAAAATCGGTAAATTTGAGCATAATATCTTGTAAAAAATTCTAAAATCCTTTAAAATAAAAGAGTTGGAGGAGTTTATGAATGTAAATCAGATTGTACGGATTATTCCTACTTTAAAAGTAAATAATAGAAAATTAAATGAAACATTTTATATAGAGACCCTTGGTATGAAGGCCTTGTTAGAAGAGTCAGCCTTTCTGTCACTAGGTGATCAAACAGGTCTAGAAAAGCTGGTTTTAGAAGAAGCTCCAAGTATGCGTACTCGTAAGGTGGAGGGAAGAAAAAAATTAGCTAGATTAATTGTCAAGGTGGAAAATCCCTTAGAAATTGAAGGAATCTTATCTAAAACAGATTCGATTCATCGCTTATATAAAGGTCAAAATGGCTACGCTTTTGAAATTTACTCTCCAGAAGATGATTTGGTTTTGATTCATGCGGAAGATGATAGAGAAAGTCTAGTAGAAGTAGAAAAAAATCTTGAATTTCAAACAGATTTGGAATCAATTTCTTTAAGTATATTTGAGATTTCTATGGAATTACATCTCCCAACTGATATCGAAAGTTACTTGGAATCATCTGAAGTTGGGACATCACTTGGTTTTATCCCAGCTCAGGGGCAAGATTTGACTGTGGACAATACGGTTACTTGGGACTTATCTATGCTCAAGTTCCTGGTCAATGAACTAGATATAGAAAGTCTTCGCCAGAAGTTTGAGTCTACCGAATATTTTATTCCTAAGTCTGAAAAATTCTTCCTTGGTAAAGATAGAAATAATGTTGAATTGTGGTTTGAAGAAGTATGAAGTGGACCAAGATTATTAAAAAAATAGAAGAACAAATCGAGGCAGGGATCTATCCCGGAGCCTCTTTTGCATATTTTAAGGACAATCAATGGACGGAGTTCTATTTAGGCCAGAGTGACCCAGAGCATGGCTTGCAGACAGAGGCAGGACTAGTTTACGACCTAGCCAGTGTCAGCAAGGTTGTTGGAGTTGGTACCGTTTTTACCTTCTTGTGGGAAAGAGGTCAATTAGATATTGACAGACCAGTAACCGATTTTTTACCTGAAAGTGATTATCCAGACATCACTATTCGCCAGCTCTTGACTCACGCAACAGACCTTGATCCGTTTATTCCCAATCGTGATCTTTTAACAGATTCAGAATTAAAGGAAGCGATGTTTCATCTCAATATACGAAATCAGCCAGCCTTTCTTTATTCGGATGTCCATTTTTTGCTGTTAGGTTTTGTTTTGGAAAGAATCTTTGATAAGGATTTGGATGTGATTTTAGAGGAGCAAGTTTTTAAATCTTGGGGAATGATGGAAACCCAGTTTGGTCCTGTTGAGTTTGCTGTTCCAACAGTCAGAGGTGTGGAAGCAGGTCTAGTGCATGATCCCAAAGCTCGTCTCCTGGGCAGACATGCAGGTAGTGCTGGTTTATTTTCGACTGTAAAGGATTTACAAATCTTTTTAGAACACTATTTAGCAGATGAGTTTGCAAGAAATTTGAGTCAAAATTTTTCTCCTTTGGATGACAAGGAACGTTCTTTGGCATGGAATTTGGAAGGAGATTGGCTAGACCATACGGGTTATACAGGTACCTTTATCATGTGGAATCGTCAGAAGCAAGTAGCGGCTATCTTCCTATCGAATCGTACCTATGAAAAGGATGAGCGGGCTCAATGGATATTAGACCGCAATCAAGTGATGGACTTGATTCGCAAAGAAGAGTAAGGAGAGACATGTCAAACAGTTTAAAAGGGATTCTATTAACAGTTGTGGCTGGTATTGCTTGGGGCTTGTCAGGAACGAGTGGCCAATACCTGATGGCACATGGAATTTCGTCTCTGGTTTTAACTAACTTACGACTTTTAATCGCCGGTGGGATTCTCATGTTCTTGGCTTATGCTACTGCAAAGGATAAAATGCTGGCCTTTTTAAAGGATAGAAAAAGTTTGCTATCTCTTCTCATTTTTGCTCTAATTGGTCTTTTTCTCAATCAATTTGCCTATCTAACTGCTATTCAGGAGACCAATGCAGGTACCGCGACAGTGCTTCAGTATGTTTGTCCTGTCGGGATTTTGATTTATAGCTGTATCAAGGATAAGGTGGCGCCGACACTGGGAGAGATTGTTTCTATCATATTAGCCATTGGAGGGACCTTCCTGATCGCAACTCATGGGCAGTTGGACCAGTTATCCATGACACCTGCAGGCCTGTTCTGGGGTCTCTTTTCTGCTCTGACTTACGCACTTTATATCATTTTGCCCATAGCCTTGATTAAGAAGTGGGGGAGCAGTTTGGTTATTGGTGTGGGAATGGTCATAGCAGGTTTGGTCGCTCTTCCTTTTACAGGAGTTCTACAGACTGTTATCCCAACTAGTCTTGATTTTCTCCTCGCTTTTGCGGGCATTATTCTTATCGGGACTGTCTTTGCCTATACAGCTTTCCTTAAAGGAACCAGTCTGATAGGACCGGTCAAGTCAAGCTTGTTGGCTTCAATTGAGCCAATTTCGGCTGTTTTCTTTGCCTTCCTAATCATGAATGAACAATTTTATCCTATTGATTTTCTTGGTATGGCAATGATTTTAATTGCAGTCACTCTGATTTCTTTGAAAGATTTATTGTTAGAGAAATAAACAAAAAAATGAAAGTAGATGATAACCACTCTCAAAGAGGGGTTATTTTTACTAGTAAACGTCTTTAAATCTAAATGAATTAATGAAATTTTATAAAAGTTTAAGCCTTTTTTCTTAAAATATTTATATGAGTATAGAATACCTGGAGAAAATATGAATATTTTAAAAAAAATACATCCATCTAAACCTCTAAAATACTTGAGATGGTTTGATATTGTGATTATTACGATCATAATGTTTGGTCAGTTTATAATTCGTTCAACCGAGCTATTTTTAGCAAATACGTTTCCAACGGGTGTATCAAGTACAGTAGGGACAGTTAGACAGGCTGCAAGCGAAGGTGCTGCTTATTTTAGTAATTTTACCCTGCAAGCTATATTACTGACTGTGACCTTACTCTATCTTTTGATTCGAAACTATGATTTTAAACAGCTTCCTATTCGCTGGAATTGGTCCATTATCTTTTGGGTTCCATTTATATTTGCTTTAGTGGGACTGTTTGGAGACTTGGTTACAACTCTCACTGGTAAATATAATTACTTTAATCCAGACCTTTTTGCCTATATAGATTTCACGCAAATAATAGGGAAGTTTTTAGCTCTCAGCCCGATAGCGATTGCCTATGCCTTGCTTAATGGATTTTATGAAGAGTTTTTCTTTCTAGGTTTGTTAACTTCAGTGAAGGAAAAACACAAGTGGTTGATTTTGCTTTATTCTATGATTATTCGTATTTCCTTCCACACCTATCAAGGATTAGTATGGGCTTTGGTAATCGGTGTAGTATATGGCTTATTCTATTATTTCTTATACAAATATAAAATTAAAAATCTCCTTCCATTCTTTCTCATGCATGCTTTAGCAGATATGTTTGGTTCTAGCCTGATCTATCTATTGGTTGCTTGGGGGACTTAAGAATCAAAAAAGTCCGCTCAGTTATCTGAGCGGACTTTTTGTTTCAAGACGTTTAGTCTTTGTTTTCATATGGTAAGATCAAGTTCAAAATGATTCCTGTCATGGCTGATAGGGCAGTACCTGAAAGGGTAACTGGACCGAGTTTAAGGATAGCTCCTCCAAGTCCAAGGACCAACATAGCACTTGCGATGATTAGGTTACGCATTTGAGCGAAATCAACACGTTCTTTGATCAAAACTTTCAAACCGTTGCTGGCGATAACCCCATAGAGAAGGATTGACATACCACCAAGTACAGCATTTGGAATAGTTGAAATCAAGGCAGTGAATTTACCAAGGAAGCTAAGGGCAATCGCGATGAAGGCAGCGTTACGGATAACTGAGACAGAAGCGATACGAGTCATACCAATAACCCCTGTATTTTCTCCGTAAGTTGTATTGGCTGGTCCACCAAGGAAGGCAGAAACAGAAGTTGCGATACCGTCACCAAGAAGAGTACGGTGAAGACCTGGTTCTTTCAAGAATTGACGACCACAGATTTGACCCAAAACAGTATGGTCTCCGATATGTTCAGAAATTGTTACGATAGCGATTGGCAAGATAGCGATAGTTTCTGGACCAAAGTAAAGATTGTATTCTTTAAAGGCACCACCTGTGCTAAATGGCAAGTAGAAACCAGGGATTTCAAACCAGTTAGCTTTAAGAACTGGTGTAAAGTCAACCAAACCAAGAGTTAGTGCGAAGAGGTAACCACCGATAATGGCAAAGAGGAATGGAATGATTCGTAGGAAGCCTTTTCCTTTTGTATTGATAAAGGCAGCAATCAAGAAAGTAACAACTGCTACAAGAGCATTTTTCCAATTTCCATCCGCTACAAGACCAGCGTTAGTAACAGCTGAACCTGCAAGTCCAAGACCGATAACGATGATCATAGGTCCGATGATGATTGGTGGCAAGAGTTTATCAATCCATTTTGTACCCGCAAAACGAACACTTGCAGCCACAAGGACATAGACTAAACCAGTCAAGATAACCCCTGTTTGTGCAGCTGATACATCCCCTCCTAGTTCCTTCATAGCCAGTGACATTGCTGTGATAAAGGCAAATGAAGAACCTAGATAAACGGGAACTTTAAAACCAGTTGAAATCATATAGATGAGTGTCCCGACACCTGAAGCAAAAAGGGCAACAGATACAGGCATTCCCAAAATCAAGGGTACCAAGATGGTCGCACCAAACATGGCGAAAACGTGTTGGAAACTAAGGAGAATTCCTTTTCCAGCCGAAGGACGTTGGTCAACGTCTAGTAACAAATCAACAGTTGATTCTTGTTTCATATAAACCTCACTTTTGGGCATCAAAAAAGAGCCCATTATTTTACAGCAATAGGCCCTCAGAGTAAGACTTCTCTAAAATCTAGACTTTAAAGAATTTTAAATATTTCTGCGTCTTCGTCACCTCACGGGATGACATTAAAAACCTTTGCTTGTGATAGTATAGCAGAAATTCCGAACTTTGTAAATATTTTTTACTAAAAAATTTAAAGTGGGCGTTTGTTGGGCATGCCAGCCTTACGTGGATATTTATTTGGCGTTTCCTTTTTCTTTTCTACCACTGTGATGTAACGTGGATCTCCATTTGGTAGGGCGTAGCTGAGATTGTCTTCGACTTTACTAAAAAGGAGGTTGAGGGCATTCTTAGCTTCTAATAATTCCTCAGGCGCATTGCTGGCCTTGAGCGCCAATAGTTTTCCGCCAACTTTAAGGTAGGGAATAGTCAATTCAGACAAGACCTGCATACGGGCAACCGCACGAGCTGTTACAAAATCATATTGAGCACGGAAGTTTTTATCTTGTGCAAAATCTTCGGCACGTCCATGGTAGAAATGAACTCCGTTCAAATCCAGTTCTTGAGCCAACAGTTGGAGGAAGTTGATGCGCTTGTTGAGAGAATCAATGATGGTCACATCTAACTGAGGATAGAGGATTTTCATTGGTAGACTAGGAAATCCTGCCCCAGCTCCAATATCAAGAAGTTTGATAGTTTCATTGGGAATCAAGCCTTGCAGAATAGGCGCAATCGAATCGTAAAAATGTTTGAGATAAACTTCTTCCTTGTTCGTAATAGCCGTCAAATTAATCTTCTCATTCCACTCGACCAAGAGTTCAAAATAACGTTCAAATTGTTTTTTTTGCTGGTCCGAAAGTGAAAGATTTTGCTCGGCAAGCAAGTTGTAAAATGTTTCTGGTTTCATAGTTTTTTCCTTCTTTAGTATCATCTTATTTTACCACAATCATTAAAAATTTGATATACTGGTACTAATCTAAAAGCAGAAAGGACTTATATCATGACTTGGATTATTCTTGGAGTTTTAGCTCTTATTGTTATTTTTGTGATTGTTAGCTATAACGGTTTGGTTAAGAATCGTATGCAAACAAAGGAGGCTTGGAGTCAGATTGATGTTCAGTTGAAACGTCGAAATGACCTCTTGCCAAACTTGATTGAGACTGTAAAAGGTTATGCCAAATATGAAGGTTCTACCCTTGAAAAGGTGGCAGAACTACGTAACCAAGTGGCGGCAGCGACTTCACCAGCAGAAGCTATGAAAGCTAGTGATGCCCTTACTCGTCAGGTTTCAGGTATTTTTGCAGTTGCAGAAAGCTATCCAGATTTGAAAGCTAGTGCCAACTTTGTTAAATTGCAAGAGGAGTTAACAAACACAGAAAATAAAATTTCTTACTCTCGTCAACTCTACAACAGTGTTGTCAGCAACTACAATGTAAAATTAGAAACTTTCCCAAGCAATATTATCGCTGGAATGTTTGGATTTAAAGCAGCAGATTTCCTTCAAACACCAGAAGAGGAAAAGGCAGTTCCTAAGGTTGATTTTAGCGGTTTAGGTGACTAAGATGTTGTTTGATCAAATTGCAAGCAATAAACGAAAAACGTGGATTTTATTGCTGGTATTTTTCCTACTCTTAGCTCTTGTTGGCTATGCGGTTGGTTACCTCTTTATGAGGTCTGGGATTGGTGGTTTGGTTATCGCACTGATTATCGGCTTTATCTATGCCTTGTCCATGATTTTTCAATCGACAGAGATTGTCATGTCCATGAATGGAGCGCGCGAGGTTGATGAGCAAACTGCACCAGATCTTTACCATGTAGTGGAAGATATGGCTATGGTCGCTCAGATTCCTATGCCCCGTGTTTTCATCATTGATGATCCGGCCTTAAATGCCTTTGCGACAGGTTCTAATCCTCAAAACGCAGCGGTTGCTGCGACTTCAGGTCTCCTTGCTATCATGAATCGCGAGGAGCTAGAAGCTGTTATGGGACATGAAGTCAGTCATATTCGTAATTATGATATCCGTATTTCGACTATTGCTGTTGCCCTTGCTAGTGCTATCACCATGCTTTCTAGTATGGCAGGTCGTATGATGTGGTGGGGTGGAGCAGGTCGTAGACGAAGTGATGATGACCGAGAAGGAAATGGCTTAGAAATCATTATGCTAGTGGTTTCCCTACTAGCTATTGTGCTGGCACCTCTCGCTGCAACCTTGGTGCAACTAGCTATTTCTCGTCAGAGGGAATTCCTAGCTGATGCTTCTAGTGTTGAGTTGACTCGCAATCCTCAAGGGATGATTAATGCTCTACGTAAGTTGGATAATAGTAAACCGATGAGTCGTCCTGTCGATGATGCCAGCAGTGCACTTTATATCAATGATCCTAAGAAAGGTGGAGGGTTCCAAAAACTCTTTTATACCCACCCACCTATCTCAGAACGGATTGAACGTTTGAAACGTATATAAAAAAATCCAGAGGTCGTCTCTGGATTTTTGCTATGTTGAAAATTTATAAATCTTCTAAATTAACTATCTCCAAACCGTGTTCTGTCAAGCGATAGATAGTCGAGCAAACTTCTTTTAAGAAACGACGGTCATGCGAAACAGTGATGAGACCACCAGGATAAGTGGCAAAGAGTTTTCTGATTTCGGGTTGAGAAGTTGGAGAAAAGTTTCGTGTGGGTTCATCTAGCAGGAGAAAGTTTGGTTTGCGCAAGACTAAATCCAAAAGCAGAAGTTTTCCCTGTTGTCCGCCAGATAAGGAGCGAATTTGATGCTGCATTTCTGGATAACTGAAATTGAGACTTGCTAAGTGAGATTGGATTTTCTGTAGTTCCTCTTTTTCTCCAGTTTTGCTGAGGTAGGCTATTGGTGATAAATCCAATTGCAGTTTTTTGTGGTAATCTTGTGGCATAAAACCAAGGGAAATCTCTCTTTTATCATTCAGAATTCTCTGTACCTTGGCTAACAGAGTTGATTTTCCAATACCATTTGGCCCGATAATACCGATTTTTTCTTGGCCATGGACAGTTAGTTGTAGCTGCTGAGCCAAAACACGGTCGTCAATGGACAAATTTTCTTTTTCCAGTTGGATTAAGACTTTAGATGTCGGTAATGGCTGTATATCTGAGAAAAAAAGTCTGATTTCTTCCTCTTCAAGTGGTTTTTGGGTCATGGACTGAGCTGTCTTTTCAATACGTTTTTCTTGAGAGAGAACATTTTTCATCTTTTTAGCCAATAGGCGACCTGCAGTACTGTCTTTAGTAGCTCGAAGCGCAGTTTCTACATTTTGCTTGACTCGCCGATGTTTTTCCATGGTTTTATCGTAGGCTCTTTTGTCGTTAGCAGCTTGCTGGCTTTGTTTGATAAAATTAACCTTTCTCTGGTCACTATAGCTATCATAATCTAAATGCTCTACTAGTGTTTCCGCTTCTTTCCGGTGCTTGACCAGTCGCAAGTGGACAATAGTGTCTGCCGTTTCAGAAAGAAAGTCTTCATCATGGGAAATGAAAATAACGGTTTGCCTCATCTTCTGTATCTGTCTTTTTAGCCAATCAACCGTCTCAAGGTCCAGGTCATTTGAAGGTTCATCTAAAAATAGAATCTCAAAGGGTTTGGCTAACTCATGGATGAGCTGAATTTTCAAAGCTTCGCCACCCGATAGGCTCCCGATATTTTGGTCACTAGCAAAGCGATCACTATCAAAATGCAACTCTTCAGCTAAGCGATAAAGGATACTGTAGTCTAAATCAATAGAATCTAAAAAGAAGTAGTCGTGTAGACTTCTCTTTTTCAGCTCCTCGGGGAGTTTTTGAGGAATGTAAGCTAGTGATTGATAATCAGATTGAATGTCACCCCTGATAGTGAAATCAGGCAATGCTTCTCCCATTAAAGCTCGCAGCAAGGTTGATTTTCCATTTCCTTCTTCGCCAATAATAGCTACCTTTTCCCCGTCTTGGATGGTCATGCTTAAGTCAGAGACAAGATTTCGTAAATCTTTGTTTTGAGTGATGGTCAGGTGATTGATTTTTATCATATTGTTGCCCTTTCTAGAATGTCGATAGTGCATAACAAAAAGCTCTACTTTATCTAGTAGAGCCCAAAGTCACTGTCAAAACTCTATTATCCTCGTTGAAAAACTCGTCAAACTAGCTTGGAGTTGCCTAACCCAACCCAAGAGGAGCATAGCTTTCTAGTTTTTTGATTTTCATAGATGATAAAGTACTAGAAAATCTAGTACAAAAAGAGCACACAAAAAGAGACAAAAACAAGATCTACTAAATAAAGGTTCTTTATTTGATAGACTTAGTTGTTCATGTCTCCCTTACCTCCGAGTATTAGTATCTCTATACTATACCTTTCAGGATATTTTGTCAACAGAAAACCGACAATTCTAATCTCTAAAATCCGAAAACAGGTCCATAAAGAGTTAGTACGTGTTTGACATGCTCGTAATGGAACTTGTCATAGTTTCGCCAAGCAGTGCGTGCTTGATCGTTGAGTTTTAGGCTACCGAGGCCTATCAGAAGACTGGTACGTTGGTAAAATTTCTCAAGATCGATTAAGATACTGTTGTTCAACTTTTCCGCTTTTTTGAGCTCTTGCAGAGTAGTATTTAGCAGCTCTTGCAGTCGAATATCATCTGCCGTACCCTGTTTGCAGCTTTGGAAACTTTTATTTAACTCGGATAGGAGTTGGGTTGCATTAGCAATGAGTTCTTTGTTTTCCATGTGAGCATCCTCCTTGCTCTGATGTATTATTGCCTATAGTATAGCACTAAAAAACAAAAATGTCATAGTAAATATGTTAAAAAATGAATTTTAATTATAAAGTTTGGTGGGCTGATTTGTAGCCTTTTCGTGGTATAATCAAGAGAGTAAATCTTTATGGAGGAAGTATGAAATTAAATATTCAAGAAATTCGTAAGCAGTCTGAAGGCTTGCATTTTGAACAAACGTTAGACCTAGCCGCAGACCTGCGTGCACGTAATCAAGAAATTTTAGATGTAAAAGATATCCTTGCAGTTGGAAAAGTACAGTACGAAGACCGTATGTATTTCTTAGACTATCAACTATCTTATACCATTGTTCTTGCTTCAAGTCGCAGTATGGAGCCAGTTGAGTTAGTTGAATCTTATCCAGTAACGGAAGTTTTCATGGAAGGCGCAACTAACCAACTAGATCAGGAAGTTTTAGACGATGATTTGGTCTTGCCTATCGAAAATGGAGAACTTGACCTTGCTGAGAGCGTATCAGACAATATCCTACTAAATATTCCTATTAAGGTCTTGACGGCTGAAGAAGAGGCTGGTCAAGGATTTGTGTCAGGAAATGACTGGCAAATCATGACAGAAGAAGAATACCAAGCCCAACAAGCGGTTAAGAAAGAAGAAAACAGTCCTTTTGCTGACCTACAAGGACTATTTGATGGAGACGAATAATGGTCTTGTCAAAAAAACGCGCACGAAAGGTGCTAGAAGAAATCATTGCTCTTTTTCCAGATGCCAAGCCTAGTCTTGATTTCACCAATCATTTTGAACTTTTGGTTGCGGTCATGTTGTCAGCTCAGACAACGGATGCAGCGGTAAATAAGGCCACACCAGGTCTCTTTGCTGCCTTTCCAACGCCACAAGCCATGTCTGTTGCAACAGAAAGTGAAATTGCCTCACACATTTCTCGCCTAGGACTGTATCGAAATAAGGCTAAATTCCTTAAAAAATGTGCCCAACAGTTACTAGAAGATTTTGATGGTCAAGTCCCTCAAACACGAGAGGAATTGGAGAGTTTGGCAGGTGTTGGTCGCAAGACAGCCAATGTTGTCATGAGTGTAGGCTTTGGAATTCCAGCTTTTGCAGTGGATACTCATGTAGAGCGTATATGTAAACACCACGATATCGTCAAAAAGTCAGCGACACCACTTGAGGTGGAAAAGCGGGTCATGGATATCTTACCACCGGAGCAGTGGTTAGCAGCCCATCAGGCAATGATTTATTTTGGACGAGCCATTTGTCATCCTAAAAATCCAGAGTGTGATCAGTACCCACAGTTATATGACTTTAGCAATTTATAAGCAATTTATAAGATGGGGTTTTAAAAGTTTTTGCTTGATTTTAAGCATGCTTTGTGCTATAGTATTTGATAACTAAATATTCCTTTAAACCTGTCCCGTGAGGCAGGCAAGGAGCGCGATAAAGTAGAAGGGTGAAGTCTATACTGTTTGCAGTAGGGCTCGCTTGGCTATACATTTCAAGTCTCCTTGTTTAAGGAGACTTTTCTTTTTGGAGGTTTGTCATGAAGACAAAAGAAGTTGTAGACGAATTGACTGTCAAACGAGCGATTACGCGTATTACTTATGAGATTATCGAACGCAACAAAGATTTGAATAAGATTGTCTTGGCTGGTATTAAAACTCGTGGTGTCTTTATTGCCCACCGTATCCAGGAACGTTTGGAGCAGTTAGAAAATCTTTCAGTTCCTGTCGTAGAATTGGATACCAAACCTTTCCGTGATGATGTTAAAAGTGGAGAAGATACTTCTTTGGTTTCTGTCGATGTGACAGACCGCGAAGTTATCTTGGTGGATGATGTGCTCTATACAGGTCGTACCATACGTGCTGCTATTGATAATATTGTCGGTCATGGCCGTCCTGCGCGCGTGAGTTTAGCTGTTCTAGTCGATCGTGGACATAGAGAATTGCCAATCCGTCCAGATTACGTTGGAAAGAATATCCCAACCAGTCGTTCTGAAGAAATCATCGTAGAGATGGCAGAACTTGATGGCCAAGACAGAGTTCTGATTACTGAAGAAGCTTAGAAAGCTAAAGGAGTAGCCATGTCAGAAAATCAACAAGCATTGAACCATGTGGTGTCCATGGAAGACCTCACTGTCGATCAAGTGATGAAATTGATCAAGCGAGGAATTGAGTTTAAAAACGGAGCTCAGCTTCCTTATGAAGACCATCCGATTGTTTCCAATCTTTTCTTTGAGGATTCTACACGGACGCATAAGTCCTTTGAAGTGGCAGAGATTAAACTGGGATTGGAGCGACTTGACTTTGATGTGAAGACTAGTTCAGTCAATAAGGGTGAGACACTTTATGATACCATTTTGACTCTGTCTGCTTTAGGAGTGGATGTCTGTGTGATTCGCCACCCTGAGGTTGACTACTACAGAGAGTTAATTGCAAGTCCAACGATTACGACTTCCATCATCAATGGTGGAGATGGGTCGGGCCAACACCCTAGCCAGAGCTTGCTTGATTTGATGACTATTTATGAGGAATTTGGTCACTTTGAGGGTCTTAAGGTTGCGATTGCAGGTGACTTGGACCACTCACGCGTTGCTAAATCCAATATGCAGATTTTGAAACGCTTGGGAGCTGAACTTTACTTTGCTGGACCTGAGGAATGGAGAAGTCAAGAGTTTGCAGACTATGGACAGTTTGTAACTATTGATGAAATCATTGATCAGGTGGATGTCATGATGTTTCTCCGTGTGCAACATGAACGCCATGATAGTGGAGCTGTCTTTTCAAAAGAAGACTACCATGCCCAACACGGCTTGACTCAAGAACGTTATGACCGTTTGAAAGAAACAGCAATCCTTATGCACCCAGCTCCAGTCAATCGTGATGTAGAAATCGCAGACCACTTGGTTGAAGCACCAAAATCACGGATTGTCCAACAAATGACCAATGGTGTCTTTGTTCGAATGGCAATCTTAGAATCCGTACTGGCGAGTAGAAACGCCAACTAAAACACAAGACGTTAAAAGACGCCAGTGAGCGTCCACGAGAGGTGAAAATATGACAAAAAGACTTCTAGTATTAGAAGATGGCACAGTTTTTGAAGGCAAGGCCTTCGGAGCAGATATCGATGTAACAGGTGAAATTGTCTTTAATACAGGTATGACTGGCTACCAAGAATCCATTACAGACCAGTCTTATAATGGACAAATCTTGACCTTTACTTATCCTTTGGTTGGAAACTATGGAATTAACCGTGATGATTACGAATCCATTATTCCAACTTGTAAGGGAGTCGTTGTTTTCGAAGAGGCACGTAGAGCAAGCAACTGGCGTAACCAAATGACCTTGGATGAATTCTTGAAAGCTAAGAAAATTCCAGGTATTTCAGGAATTGATACGCGTGCCCTTACCAAGATTATCCGTAAGCATGGTACTATGCGTGCAACCTTGACCCATGTTGGGGACAGCATGGACCATGTGACTGACCAACTCCAAGCGACAGTCTTGCCGACGGATAATATCAAGCAAGTTTCTACTAAAACTTCATATCCAGCTCCAGGAGTTGGTTTGAGTGTGGTGCTAGTGGACTTTGGTCTCAAGCACTCAATCTTACGTGAACTTTCGAAGCGCAACTGTAACGTGACGGTTGTTCCTTATTCAACAACGGCAGAAGAAATTCTCCATCTCAATCCTGACGGAGTTATGTTGTCAAACGGTCCAGGTAACCCAGAAGATGTTCCACAAGCACTTGACATGATTCGTGGTGTGCAAGGAAAAATTCCAATCTTTGGTATTTGTATGGGGCATCAACTCTTTGCAATGGCAAATGGTGCTAAGACCTATAAGATGAAATTTGGACACCGTGGATTCAACCATGCGGTACGTGAAATTGCAACAGGACGCGTAGACTTCACCAGCCAGAATCATGGTTATGCAGTCAGTCGTGAGGATTTGCCAGAACATTTAATCATTACCCACGAAGAAATCAATGATAAGTCAGTTGAAGGTGTACGTCACAGATACCAACCTGCTTTCTCTGTTCAATACCACCCAGACGCAGCCCCTGGTCCACACGACGCAAGCTACCTATTTGACGAGTTTATCGAGATGATGGAAGCTTTTAAACAATCAAACTAAGAACGAGTAAAAGCTCGTCGGAGAATTTATTTAATGTCAACCCGAGAGTTGCCGAATAGAAAGGAGAAGATACATTGTTCGCGGAAGTGAACACGCCCTAAGAACTGTGTGAAAAAGATAAACATCGTCTTGACGCTGAAGGCGTCTGCACCGAATTTCCTATTTCCACTGTGTTCTTTACGGGCTTTGTATCATAAACTATGCCTAAACGTACTGATATTCAAAAAATTATGGTGATTGGTTCTGGTCCGATTATTATTGGCCAAGCTGCTGAGTTTGACTACGCTGGGACCCAGGCTTGCTTGTCGTTGAAAGAGGAAGGTTATGAGGTTGTTTTGGTTAACTCAAACCCTGCAACCATCATGACGGACAAGGAGATTGCTGATAAGGTTTATATTGAACCGATTACACTTGAGTTTGTGACACGTATTCTTCGTAAGGAACGTCCAGATGCCTTACTTCCAACCCTTGGTGGGCAAACTGGTCTTAATATGGCCATGGAATTGTCTAAAAATGGTATCCTCGATGAGCTTGGTGTTGAACTTCTGGGAACTAAATTATCTGCCATTGATCAAGCGGAGGACCGTGACCTCTTTAAACAATTGATGGAAGAATTGGAGCAACCAATTCCAGAATCTGAAATTGTTAACACTGTCGAAGAAGCTGTTGCCTTTGCAGCGACAATTGGTTACCCAGTCATCGTTCGTCCAGCCTTTACCCTAGGTGGTACTGGTGGTGGAATGTGTGCTAATGAGGAAGAATTGCGTGAAATCGCTGAAAATGGATTGAAATTGTCACCTGTTACCCAATGTTTGATTGAACGTTCAATCGCAGGTTTCAAGGAAATCGAATACGAAGTGATGCGTGACTCAGCAGACAATGCTTTGGTTGTTTGTAACATGGAAAACTTTGATCCAGTTGGGATTCACACAGGGGATTCCATTGTATTTGCCCCTGCGCAAACCATGTCAGACTATGAAAACCAAATGCTACGTGACGCGAGTTTGAGCATCATTCGTGCCCTTAAGATTGAAGGTGGATGTAACGTTCAGTTGGCCCTTGATCCCCACAGCTTCAAGTACTATGTCATCGAAGTAAACCCTCGTGTGTCGCGTTCTTCAGCCCTTGCTTCTAAGGCGACAGGTTATCCGATTGCCAAATTGGCTGCCAAGATTGCCGTCGGTTTGACCTTGGATGAGGTGATCAACCCAGTTACAGGTTCAACCTATGCCATGTTTGAACCAGCCCTTGACTACGTGGTTGCCAAGATTCCACGTTTCCCATTTGACAAGTTTGAAAAAGGTGAGCGCCGTCTTGGGACACAGATGAAGGCCACTGGAGAAGTCATGGCAATCGGTCGAAACATCGAAGAATCTCTCCTTAAGGCCTGTCGTTCCCTTGAAATTGGGGTGCACCACAATGAAATGCCTGAACTTGCAGCAGTTTCTGATGATGCCTTGATTGAAAAAGTTGTCAAAGCCCAAGATGACCGTCTCTTCTACGTATCAGAAGCTATTCGTCGTGGTTATACACCTGAAGAGATTGCTGAATTGACCAAGATTGATATCTTCTATCTTGATAAACTCTTGCACATCTTTGAAATTGAGCAGGAATTGGGTGCCCATCCACAAGATTTAGAAATCTTGAAAACAGCCAAACTCAATGGTTTCTCAGACCGTAAGATTGCTGAACTCTGGAAAATGACTGCTGAGCACGTTCGTCAGCTTCGTTTGGAAAACAAGATTGTCCCAGTCTACAAGATGGTAGATACTTGTGCGGCAGAATTTGACTCTGAAACACCATACTTCTATTCGACCTATGGTTGGGAAAATGAATCAATCAAGTCTGATAAGGAATCTGTACTAGTCCTAGGTTCAGGTCCAATCCGTATCGGTCAAGGGGTTGAGTTTGACTACGCAACTGTTCACTCGGTTAAGGCTATCCAGGCTGCTGGCTATGAAGCCATTATCATGAACTCAAACCCAGAAACCGTTTCTACAGACTTCTCTGTATCAGATAAGCTTTACTTTGAGCCATTGACATTCGAAGATGTTATGAATGTCATTGACTTGGAGCAACCAAAAGGTGTTATCGTTCAGTTCGGTGGTCAAACAGCCATCAACCTTGCGGAGCCATTGGCAAAAGCAGGTGTGACCATCCTTGGTACACAGGTTGCTGACCTAGACCGTGCCGAAGACCGCGACCTCTTCGAGCAAGCTCTTAAAGATTTGGACATTCCACAGCCACCAGGACAAACGGCTACCAATGAAGAAGAAGCAGTTCTTGCAGCTCGCAAGATTGGCTTCCCAGTTCTTGTCCGCCCATCTTATGTACTTGGTGGACGTGCCATGGAAATCGTTGAAAACGAAGAAGACCTTCGTTCTTATATGCGTACTGCGGTTAAGGCAAGTCCAGACCACCCAGTTCTTGTTGATTCTTATATCGTTGGACAAGAGTGTGAAGTTGATGCCATTTCAGATGGTGAAAATGTCCTTATCCCTGGTATCATGGAGCATATCGAACGTGCTGGTGTCCACTCAGGTGACTCAATGGCCGTATATCCTCCACAAACCTTGTCGCAAAAGGTTCAGGAAACCATTGCAGACTACACAAAACGCCTAGCAATTGGTCTTAACTGTCTTGGTATGATGAACATCCAGTTTGTTATCAAGGATGAAAAAGTCTACGTTATTGAGGTCAATCCACGTGCCAGCCGTACGGTTCCATTTCTTTCTAAAGTGACCAATATCCCTATGGCTCAAGTAGCAACCAAGCTCATTCTTGGTCAAAAACTTGAAGAACTTGGCTACCAAGATGGACTTTACCCTGAAAGCACCCGCGTTCATATCAAGGCACCTGTCTTCTCCTTTACCAAACTAGCTAAGGTAGACAGCTTACTTGGTCCGGAAATGAAGTCAACAGGGGAAGTTATGGGTTCTGATACGACTTTGGAAAAAGCTCTCTATAAGGCCTTTGAAGCTTCTTACCTCCACTTGCCAACTTTTGGAAATGTTGTATTTACTATTGCTGATGATGCCAAAGAAGAAGCCTTGGACTTAGCTCGTCGTTTCCAAAATATTGGATATGGAATCCTCGCGACAGAAGGGACAGCAGCCTTCTTTGCTAGTCATGGATTGCAAGCCCAACCTGTTGGTAAGATTGGTGATGACGATAAGGATATTCCAAGCTTTGTTCGTAAAGGAAGAATCCAAGCTATCATTAACACAGTAGGAACCAAACGAACTGCAGATGAAGATGGTGAGCAGATTCGCAGTTCAGCTATTGAACACGGAGTGCCCCTCTTCACAGCCCTAGATACAGCTAACGCCATGCTTAAGGTACTTGAAAGCCGTAGTTTTGTCACAGAAGCAATCTAGTTGAGAAAAATTTTTCATATTTTTAAAACCAGCGTCAGAAAACGCTGGTTTTTTTCAATACTGTTCTTGCTTGTTTTAACTACCATGCTTTCCTTAAGAATCATTTCAAAATGTGATATAATATGAATAAATTGGAAATAGGAAATTATTTTCATTATATTTTCAAAAATCCATTAATAAAATAGGTAAAGACAAGATTAGAAAGTGAATATTCCGATGTCTTCTTACAAAAAGGTCTCTCTTTCTGAAATCAACCAATCTATTGAAACTCCGAATAACAATCATTTTTGCAAAATCTAAAAGTATTTTTGGGGACTGGAGTTCTTGTAGCAGTTGGTTATATGGATTCTGGAAACTGGATTACCAGTGTTGTTGGTGATGCTTCCTACAAGCATAGTCTCTTATTTGTTATTTTGATTTCATCCATTATCTCCATGCAGTTACAACAGATGGCTGGAAAGCTCGGTATCGTGACTAGGATGGATCTAGTGCAGGCAACAGCTCATCATGCTCCCAAGTGGTTCCGCTATAATCTATGGTGATTTTAGAATTAGCTTTGATAGCGACAGACTTGGCTGAGGTTTTAGGTTCAGCAATTGCCTTAAATCTTTTATTTAAAATACCAATAAAGTTCGCGATACTTCTAACCGTTTTAGATGTATTTCTTTTGCTTTTGTTGATGAAATTTGGCTTTAAGAAGATTGAAGCTATTGTTACAACCCTTATCTTAACCTCTTTTCTTATCTGGTGGCTTTATCTAATCCGAGTATGCAGAGGATCTTTGGTGGTTATTTGCCGACTTCGACTTTATTTGAAAGTCCCCTGCCAGGACATGAGGGTCAATTGACCTTGGCTTTAGGGATTGTAGGAGCGACAGTCAGGCCCCATAATCTCTATCTTCATTCATCCTTACCCCAAATAAGGAAAATCAACCATAAGGATAAGAAAGATATTTGAAAAGCTGTTCGTTTTATGACCTGGGACTCAAATCTTCAGTTGTCCCTAGCCTTTGTTGACAATTCCTTACTTCTCATTTTAGGAGCATCGCTCTTTTTTGCTCATGCGTCTGAAATTTCAGCATTCTCCCAAATGTACAATGCTTTACAGGATTCGATAATAGCAGGAGCAATAGCCAGCTCAACTCTGTCAACTTTATTTGCCCTAGCCCTCTTAGCAAGTGGCAAGACTTCGACCATTACAGGTACCTTAACAGGACAGATTGTCATGGAAGGTTTCTTGCATCTGAAATTGCCTCAGTGGATGATTCGTATCGGTACCCGGATTTTTGCCTTGCTACCTGTTATTATTGTCGCCGTCTTATTTGGACATCAAGAAAAACCTTGGATCAGTTATTGGTTTATTCACAGGTCTTTCTGTCAATCGCTCTTCCGTTTTCAATCTTTCCTTTAATCTATTTGACTTCTAAGAAGTCACTAATGGGAGAATTTACCAATGCCAAGTGGAACACAATCCTAGGTTACACGGTTGCAATCATCTTGACCATTCTCAATATCAAGCTTCTTTTCGATATTTTTTAAATCTATTTAAATCAGGTCTCGGCATCAGCTTGAAGATTGATAAAGAAATAATAGCAGTGGTTGGTTTATAAAAATAAGAAACAAAAAAGAACAGCCAAAGCTGTCTTTTTATCATTATTTGAGAGCGTATTTTAAATATATATACATACTCTATGGTGTTTAAATCCTTATTAAATCAACGTTTCTAAAAGGGGTGTAGCTGTAAAATATTATATATATACAGTATTGTTAAACCAAGACGGAGCCAAAAATTAAAATTTCGGAGCTTATAAAATAATGAAAGTTGTCTCAGGTGTTTGAGATTTTTTTTGACAAGAAAAAACTCTTGAATATAATCCAAGAGTAAAACGAATAGGACCAGTGGTGGAGCGGGTTCTTTACAGCATAAAGCTGAAGGCAGTACCTAACCTGTACCTAAAACAAGTACCTTTGAGCAAACTGTTACCAGTCACCCGACATCATCCTATCCTTATCCATAGTTTAGTATAAATAAGAGAGAATGTCAACAATAATTTTTATTAACTTAGGTGTTTGTGATATTTGACTTCTCCTTGATTGATTTATTCCAATTTTACAAAGATATACTCTATAGTGTTTAAATAGTTATTAAATCAACGTTTCTAAAGGGGGGCGTAGCTGTAAAACATTATATATATACAGTATTGTTAAACCAAGACGGAGCCAAAAATTAAAATTTCGGAGCTTATAAAATAATGAAAGTTGTCTCAATCAGTTGAGCTGTTTTTTATTGTCTTTTTGTAGCAAAGTGACATAGTCACTTTTAGTGTGGAATAGGTGAGATAAAAAAACAGTGTTTCGTTTTTGATCGATGAAGTAAAGCAAAACATATTGGTCAATAATTTTTCCTCGTGTTGGATACTTGCTGTTAATTTTTATTCCGATTTTCTCATCAGCGTCAAAACCTGCTTCAGGAAAAATTTCTAAACTTTTTAAGCTGTCTAAAATTTTAGCCACAGTATTTTTGGCAGATTGAGGTGATAGAAGTACCGTAGCTATATAGTTGTGTATATTGTCGATAGCTTCCTCGACCTCTTTTGAAGCTATCACTTTATAAGCCATAGCGTACCCTCATATTGTCTAGGGAAGTGCCTTCTCCTGCCTCGTATTCTCTCAAGGCTCGTTCAGATTGGGCTTGTAATTCCTCAATCAACTGTTCTCTATGTAGATCTTCGGCCGTCTTAATAGGCAAATCTTGCTCCAGGACTATTTGCTCCACAAATAAAGAAATAGCATCTGTCATTGTCATTCCCTTTTCCTTGATAATATTTCGAGCTTGTTCCATAGTAGCTTCATTCAGTTTAAAATTGTATTGTTTTGATAATGTTATAGCCATGATATATCTCCAATCTATACGTTATAGATTGATTATATACTAGATATAGATTTTAATCAAGAAAAAGAGGCTGGGACAATAGTCTCTTATCTTCAAAAAAGCAACGGATTTGTCGTTGCTTTTTTACATGGTTGCGATAGTCTTGGTAAAATAGAATTGCCCAATAAAGCATTTAGAAAGACTATCCCATGCATATTCACTATAACACAAATCAAACAACTTTACCACTAGAAATCCGTTCTTTCTTGCCACAAGACCATCTCGTCTTTACTATTGAAAAAGTAGTGACTACCTTTGAAGATTGTAACTTCCACGCCTTCTAATTGCCTACTCACAAGAGATTTTCTCTGGACGAAAAATTGAAAAAATGATGATTGAAAACCTCGCTATGCAGTACCTAACAGGACAGTTGGTTGTCAGCTGCCGCACTATAAATAGCCCATTATCAGGAAAAATGGCTTGAAGAAGATAACTCCTCATGGCTTCAGGCATACTCATGCTACCTTGATGATTGAAACGGGTGTAGATCCTGTTAATGCAGCCAAAAGGTTAGGTCATGAAAGTAGTCAGATGACCCTGGATACTTATAGCCATTCTACAGTAGCAGGAGAGAAGAAAGCTATCACAAAATTTGTAGATTACCTGGATAGTGCAAAAGGTTAGTTTTCCAAGACGGTACCAAAAACGGTACTAAAAATAAAAAAAGCCAATTCCAATTTCTTGGAAAAGGCTTTGTATCAACGTTTTTAAGCAATAAATGCGGTTGATTATTTGAGACCGTATTTTTTGTTGAAACGATCCACGCGTCCATCTGCTTGAGTGAACTTTTGACGTCCAGTGTAGAATGGGTGTGAGTCTGATGAAATTTCCACACGGATCAATGGGTAAGTTTCGCCTTCGAACTCAACTGTTTCGTTAGAGCGTTTTGTTGAACCGCTAAGGAATTGGTAACCAGTAGTTGTGTCCATGAAGACAACTGGGCGATATTCTGGATGGATATCTTTTTTCATTTTGCAATATTTCCTTTCTGCCATGGTCTCTTTGCGAGCCATAGATTGTTACCTTACTAGTCTATCAGATTCTGAAAAGTTTGGCAAGTATTTTATCAGTTTTTAAGCAAGTTTTTTAACTTTTGGTAGATGATTTCGTTTTCTTCTAAACTATAGGAATTAGCTCCGCTTGCTAGAGGGTGGCCTCCACCATCATGTTCTTTGGCAATTTCATTGATAGGATGGATTTTACTGCGTAAGCGAACTCGGTAGTGGCCATCAGCCTGCTCCACAAAAATTCCCCAGAGACTAACACTGTCAATGCGTCCAGGTGCGCCTACAATGGCTGCAGTTTCCGCATCGGTGACATTGAATCGTTTTAAGATTTCCTGACTCAGAATCACGCGAGCTGCGCCATTTTCATCCACTTCCAGATGATCGTAGATATAGCCTTGAAGTTTAGCAATTTTGTAACTCATAGTGTCCATTTTGCGAGTGAGAGCCGCAAAGTCAAAGTTATGTTCTCTCAGAGAGGCAGCCAGACGGAGGGTCCGTGCAGTGGTAGAAGGGTAGAGGAAGCGACCTGTATCACCAATAATACCTGCAAAGAGCAATTCAGCAGCGCGATCTGACAAGGCCAGTTGGGTTGTTTGGGCAAATAGGGTAATCATCTCACTAGCGCTACTTGAACTAGTATCTACCCAAGACAGGTCACCGTATACATCATCATTTGGATGGTGGTCAATCTTAATGAGAAAATCACCTTGACTATAGCGCTTATCATCGATACGAGCAGTATTGGCCGTATCACAGACGATGACAAGGGCGCCTTGGTAGGCACTATCTTCAACAAAATCCATCTCAGCCATCCAAGTAAGAGTTGGTTCATCAAAACCAACTGCTTTGATAGTTTTTTCTGGGAAATGATGTTTGAGAAGAGCTTTCAATCCCACCTGACTTCCCAAGGCATCTGGGTCTGGTTTCATATGACGGTGAATGATAATCGTGTCGTATTCTTTGATTTTTTCTAAAATTTGATGGCAAATGTCCATAAATAACCTCAATTCTTTCTCATTTCATTGTAGCACAAGAATTTTTATTTTTAAAATGAAAAAGATGTGATATAATGGAGAAAGATAAATTGAGGAGGACGATATGGCATTAGCAAAAATTGTATTTGCCAGTATGACCGGTAATACCGAAGAAATTGCAGATATTGTAGCAGACAAATTACGTGACTTGGGCTTGGATGTCGATGTTGATGAATGTACAACTGTTGACGCTTCAGACTTCTTGGAAGCAGACATCGCTATCGTTGCGACCTATACTTATGGTGATGGAGAATTGCCAGATGAGATGATGGACTTCTACGAAGACCTAGCTGACCTCAACTTGAATGGCAAAATCTACGGAGTGGTCGGCTCAGGAGATACCTTCTACGATGAATTCTGTAAGGCTGTCGATGACTTTGACCGCGTTTTTGTAGCGACAGGGGCAGAAAAAGGTTCAGAGTGTGTCAAAGTTGATCTCTCTGCTGAGGAAGAAGACATTGAACGCTTGGAACAATTCGCAGAAGAATTGGCCGCTAAAGTAGGATAAGCATAAAAGTGCGCTGATGCAATCAATCAGTGCATTTTTCTTATCGTGAGTTGGGATTTTACTAGCCTATTTGGTGGCTTTTTGATACAATAATTCAAATAAAGGAGGAGACTGTATGGATTTAGATATTATTCGTCAAGAAATTGATCAAATTGACGATCAAATTGTCAAACTGTTAGAAGAACGAATGCATTTAGTTGAAGGGGTTGTCGCTTATAAGAAGGATTCAGGGAAACCGATTTTAGATACCAAGAGAGAAGCAGTTATTTTTGAAAAGGTCAGAAATCGTGTAGAAGACAAGCGCTATCAGGAAACTATTGTCGCGACTTTTTCTGACATACTCAAACGTTCGCGTGATTATCAGGATCAAAATATCAAATGAAAAAAGAACAATTTTATCCGCTAGGGATTTTTCTAGCTGCTATGTTGGGTGGACTCGTTCGCTACCTAGTTTCCACTTGGTTACCAGCCAGTCCAGACTTTCCTTGGGGAACTCTCTTTGTCAACTATCTGGGAATTTTCTGCCTGGTTTATCTTGTCAAGGGCTATCTGGTCTATAAGGGGACAAGTAAAGGAGTTATTTTAGCATTGGGTACAGGTTTTTGTGGTGGTTTGACAACCTTTTCTAGTCTCATGCTTGATGCTGTAAAACTGCTTGATATAGGGCGTTATCTTAGTTTAGTCTTGTATCTCATTTTAAGCGTGGGTGGAGGTCTGCTCTTGGCTTATTTTCTAGGGAGGAAGAAATGGTAATGGTCTATCTTGCAATTGCTTGTGGCTTCGGAGCTTTAGTACGTTATTTATTTTCCCGCTATAATCAAGCTTCTAAATTGCCATTCGGAACGCTCATAGTCAATCTTTTGGGTTGTTTTTTGATTGGCTTGCTCTACAACCATGTGGAGTCTAAGGAAGTCTATGCTATTCTAGCAACAGGATTTTGCGGAGGTTTGACAACTTTTTCGACCTTGAATGACGAACTTCAAAGACTGTTAAGTGATAAGAAGGTCTTTTATTCTTACCTGACTTTGACCTACCTAGGTGGTTTGATTGCGATTTTTTTAGGAATTCTGCTATAAATTTCTTTACTTTTTTATGGAAATTTGGTAAACTGTATCTTGTGTGTAATGGACGCACAAAAATACAGTTTATCCGCTGAGGAAGGTTCCTCAAGATTGACAAAGATAGGAGAATAAAATGAATCCATTAATCCAAAGCTTGACTGAAGGTCAACTTCGTACAGATATCCCATCATTCCGTCCTGGTGACACTGTTCGTGTACACGCGAAAGTTGTCGAAGGTAACCGTGAACGTATCCAGATTTTTGAAGGTGTTGTTATCGCACGTAAAGGTGCTGGTATCTCAGAAAACTACACAGTTCGTAAAATCTCTAACGGTGTAGGTGTTGAGCGTATCTTCCCAATCCACACTCCACGTGTTGAAAAAATCGAAGTTGTTCGTTACGGTAAAGTACGTCGTGCGAAATTGTACTACTTGCGTGCTCTTCAAGGTAAAGCAGCTCGTATCAAAGAAATCCGTCGTTAATTCGACTAAAAAACTCTGCTTCTTCAGCAGAGTTTTTATCTAGCTCCCTTAGTTCAATGGATATAACAACTCCCTCCTAAGGAGTAGTTGCTGGTTCGATTCCGGCAGGGGGCATTTTAAGAAGTGTAAAGAAACAAAAAGAATATTCAAAGTCTTTATTTATAGGCAATCATCACAATTTAGTTTTTTAAAATAGTATAGTATATTTTGTTTTTTTGACCAAACGTTGACCAAAATTTGACCAAAAATTTGTTTTGATTTTTATGAATATAGAATAAAGTAGATCAGGAAGCTGGTCTATTTTATTTTGTATTTAATATGTATAAAAATTTGAATTTGTCTGTCTGGAAGTGATACAATAGACATACAGAATAAAAAGGAGAAAATACTATGCCACAAATTGCTGTTAGAGTTGATGATGATTTAAAAAAAGAAGCAACTGCAATTTTTAATGAATTAGGTTTAGATATGACAACTGCTGTAAAGTTATTTTTGAAGCAATGTGTTTTAACTAGAAGTATTCCTTTTGAAGTGAAACTAGATATTGAAGATGATGTAAAAGAGGATTGAAGCTATGGTTTTATATTCTGATAAGGCTGTTGCTGTTTTGGAAAAAAGTAAGAAGATATAATTTACCTTTATATGCTGAAACTGGTGAAATTTTAACAAAAAAGGAGAATATTTAAAATAACTTAGTATTTTTGGAATTTTTGACCAAAGTGTGACCAAAATTTGACTAAATATTTGTTTTGATTTTGATGATTATGAGGTTAAGTAGATCATAGGAGTAAGTCTTTATAGGTATAAGTTATTTATGCTCGCTATGTTAGTTAAATAATTAATTTTTGACTGATTTATCTCTGTTTAATGTAAATTAGTTATGAGGAATATTGTCTTATTTATATACGAATATATAAAATAATGATACAATAATATTATATAGAAAATTGTAGATATTAGACTGACTATAAAAAATGGAGGTAATTTATGAATAGCAAGGAATGGATTATGGAATTTGAATCTTTAAATGTATGATTACTATAACCGTTATAAAATCAATAAGAAACGTTGTGGTCGGAATTTTTGATATCTTCTAAGAGTAGTCAGAGGATTATTGATTTAATAACAGAAGTACACGAAGACATATATTTAACATCTATTATTTTACCCATCCCGAAGATTTTAGCTCAATCTTTAGCATTTTGGTAAAGTATGGAAAAAGTACAAGTAAATATATTTTATCGAAAGGAGAGATATATGAGTGAAATAGTTATTAATGCTCAGAATTTATCTAAAAATTTTTATAATTTTGATTCAAGACTCCCATTTATCAAGAGATTTTTGAAACGTAATCAAATAACGATTCGAGCTGTTCAAGATATTAGTTTTACGATTAAGAGAGGGAGTATAGTTGGCTTTATTGGGAGTAATGGAGCTGGTAAATCCACAACGATTAAAATGTTGACTGGGACTCTTTATCCTAGTTCCGGAAAATTAGAAGTGAATGGAGAAATTCCATTTAAAAGAAGTATAAATTTTAGAAAAAAAATTTCAATAGTAGTAGGAAATAAATTACAGTTATTTCAAGATGTTTCGGCTATGGATTATTTTCAATTGATTGGTACTTTATATGAGGTAGAACCGGCGATTTTACAAGAACGAATTCAGGAATTAAGCAATTTGTTGAATGTAAAAGATCAGCTTTACCAGCAGGTCCGGACCCTCTCTCTTGGACAAAAAATGAAAATGGAGTTTATCGCGGCATCTTTAACAAGTCCGGAAATATTATTTTTAGACGAGCCTACTATAGGGTTAGATATACAGTCTAAAAAAGATATCAGAACATTTTTAAAGAAAATGAATGAAGAATGTCATACTACTATTATTTTAACGAGTCATGATATGGATGATATTTCGTCTGTTTGTGACGAATTAATCGTCATTGACAAAGGAAAAATTATTTTGCAGGAGTCAATGGATGTTATTTTATCTAAATTTTCTGATTTTAAATATTTAAAGATAAAAATGACATTAGATTTTGTACCAGAGTTATGCTCTGTTAAAGGAGTAGTAGTCATTTCTCAAACAAAATCGGAATGTATACTAAAAATACCTAGAGATTTTGTCTTTGAGACATTAGAATCAATCAATAAGCTTGTAGATATAGAAGATTTTGAAATATCAAATCTTTCTTTAGAAGAAATTATTTTACAAAACTATTTTACAAAAAAGGAGCACAATTGAAAAAAGAAATGTCTATTATTCTGATATCATTTCGATCTATTTTGAACTATAAATCAAGTGTACTATTGTTAATGTTACAGGCAAGTATACAAATTATGATATCAGTATTTTTATGGACGTATATATATCAGAGTAACCAGATAAATATAGCAGGATATGATTTTACCTCAATGGTTCAATACTATTTGGGGACTATAATTTTTTCATATTTTGTTTTTTATCCAGTTGATTGGGAAATCAATGACGATGTTCATTCAGGAAATTTTTTTAGCATATTAATAAAACCTGTTACTTTTTATAAGTATTATTTTTGTAAAATGCTTGGAGATAGGCTTGCTCATTTATTATTTATCATCATTCCTGTCATTTTATTCTCCAGTGTTTATTACAAGAATGAGTTATTAACCATTGAAATTCTTATTTTAGGAAGTATTGCAATTATTCTATCTATGGTTCTATGGTTTTTAATATCATGTTGTGTAGGTATGCTTTCTTTTTGGTTAGAAAATATATTTTTTGTCCTTACTGTTAAAGAAATAGTAATTCAGTTTTTATCAGGAATATTATTGCCTTTAAGTTTTTTTCAAATAATTTTCGTCTGTTTTTAGATGTATTACCTTTTAAATACTTAGTATATGAACCGCTTCAGATGTTTAGTAATGATACATATAAATTAATAGACTATTTGAGAATTATTTGTATTCAATTGATTTGGTGCATCATTTTTTATATTATATCAAGATTCATATTGAGAAAAGGAGTGGAGCAATTCTCAAATGTGGGAGGATAAAATGTTTAGAATAAAAGTAATTTTTAGGCTACTTCATTTTGGTTTTAAATCTGATATGAATTTTCATTTTGACTTCTTTTGTGGTCTATTTTCGTCGATACTGTGGATTGGTTTACCTATTGTATTTTTTAGATTGATTTTCTTAAACATAGACTCTTTTAATGGTTGGGACTATTATCAAATTTTATTTTTGGTAGGTTCCTACACTATTGTAGATGGAGTTATGATGGGATTGTTAATTAGAAGTATGGGAATTTTAGAATCAGATATTTTGAGTGGTAACTTGGATCAAATTTTATTGAGGCCGTTTGATACTCAGTTGTTCTATATTTTTAGATCATTTAATTTAGTTCAATTCGTGAATACTTTTTTTGGTCTTGCGATCATTTTTATAAGTTATGGAAATTTAAATATACATTTAAATTCATTAAAAATATTATTTTATATCCTTTCTTTAATGTGTGGTTGTATTATATATTATTCAATTTGGTTTCTAATAACGATTAGTTCATTTTGGTTCCCAACTAAATTTTCAAAAGTAGATGTATTTTTGAATTATATTGGAATTTCTAAGTATCCATATAATATTTTTACAGGTATTAACAGATTGATCACTATGTTATTTGTTCCCAATTTATTAATTGCCAATCCTGCAGTATTAATATTTTTAGGGAAAGATACATTGAACCTATTTTTCTATCAAATAGTTTTTACAGTTTTTTTGATTATTATCAGTCGTACAATTTTTAGAAAAGGATTGAAAAAATATGAAAGTGCAGGAAGATAAACAATGTTGTTCAGTTATATGTTTGACTAAAGGAAGTGATTCGCTGTACTTTCGGATATGAGCTTGGAGGTAGAATTACCAGAGTGATAAAGTCTCCATTTGATATAACAGCCATTCAATTTATTGATTAACTCTTATTGTGATATGTTCATACTAAAAACCGCTCAACTGAGCGGTTTTCATCTATTCTTTCCTTTTACAATACCCATGTACGAATAGCATGGGCAACACCAGATTCATCATTAGATTTAGTGATGTATTTGGCGATTTTTTTGATTTCTGGATTTCCGTTTTCCATGACTACAGGGTTGCCAACGACTTCCAGCATGGCGCGGTCATTTTCTTCGTCACCGATAGCCATGGTTTCATCTTTGGTCAATCCGAGTTTTTCAGCTAAGTGGGTAATAGCTGAACCCTTGTCTACATTCTTTTTAAGGAGTTCGAGGTAGAAAGGAGCAGACTTGTTGATAGAGTAGCGCTCGTAAAATTCGGCTGGTATCTTTGCAATTGCAGCATCGAGGATTTCTGGTTCATCGATGAACATACATTTGACAATTTCCTTGTCAGCCATTTCTTCAGGAGTGCGGTAGAAGATGGGCATGCTGACGAGGGTTGATTCGTGCACTGTATATTTTCCGATATTACGATTGGCAGTATAGATACCATCCTTGGTAATGGCATGCATGTGGACACCGAGCTTACGACTGAGGAATTCCATATCCAGATAATCCTCATAAGTCAAGGATTCGCTTATAATCTCATGTCCTGTAGCAGTTTCTTGGACAAGGGCACCATTGAAAGTCACAACATAGTCACCCTCGTCTCTCAACTGCAAGTCGTCGAGAAGTTTGGCAACACCTGCAATAGGGCGGCCAGTTGCAATGACGACTTTGACACCAGCTTCTTTTGCATCTTGGATGGCAGAAAAGACTTCAGGAGTAATCTCCTTTTGGCTATTGACTAGGGTTCCGTCGATATCGACGGCGATTAGTTTAATACTCATAAATTTCCTCTTCTAGTTTTTATTTGGGGTAAAATGATCGTTCTCAATCAAGTGTAAAAATTGCTGGGTAATGCTTGCGAAGATACTGTTTTGGTCCAACATTTCTTTTGGAAAATAGAAACGATTATCTCCGTGGCGACTGCCAGCAAGGGATTGGACGATAGGAGACAGGCTAGAGAGTTCGGCCAGTTCTCCATTTTTTTGTAAAATTTCAATCTGTGTCCGTGGATTTTCAGATTCGGGACGATAGATATCATAAGGGAGGTCAAAGTTCTTATGAATGGCAGTATAGTAGTCGGGATCAAAGCCAATGTCTTCAACCAATTTTCTCATGCTAGCGAGCTGGTCTTGATCTTCTTGTGAAAAGGTAATGGATTTAAAGACCTTGCGGTTGACAAAGCGTTGCGACAAATCTGCGAGAATCTTGTCAGGACTGGTCATCCAGAGTTGGAAATAGGTATTCATCACACCATCATCCAGAGCTAGATAGTCAGACAAGGTCACATTTTTTTCAAAGAAAGGCAGGAGATGTGGAGATGTTCGTGCAAAGAAATCTTTGTCTTTAGGATAGAGTTCCTTGGCGCGTTTGAGGAGATTCTGCAGGAGAACTTCCATGGCCCGTGTTGCTGGGTGGAAATAGACCTGCATATACATCTGGTAGCGACTGAGGACGTAGTCTTCGATGGCGTGCATGCCATTGCGCTGAAAGGCGATACCATTTTCGACAGGACGAATGACTCGAAGAATCCGAGTCAGGTCAAATTCTCCATAAGATGCTCCTGTAAAATAGGAGTCGCGCAAGAGATAGTCCATGCGGTCTGCATCAATCTGACTAGAAATGAGTTGTACGACCTGCTTGTTAGGATAGGTATGATCAATAACACTGGCTACCTTTTCTGGAAAGTCTGGCGCTACTTGTAGCAGGACTTGGTGAATCTCCGTTTCAGGACTTTGGATAATCTCCTGAGTAATGGCCTCATGGTCTGTATCAAAGAGATGTTCAAAAGTATGAGAGTAGGCACCATGCCCAAGGTCGTGTAAAAGAGCAGCGGTCATGGTCAAGAGAGACTCGGCAGGATTCCATTCCTCAGGATATTTTTCTTCGAAAATCTCTGTGATGCGTCGTGCAATTTCATAGACTCCTAGACAGTGGGAGAAGCGGCTGTGCTCCCCACCGTGGAAGGTATAACTGGAAGTTCCTAGTTGTTTGATACGACGCAAACGCTGAAATTCTTTTGTATTAATCAAGTCATAGATGATTTGATTATTGACATGGATGTAGTTGTGAACTGGGTCACGGAATACTTTTTCGTTCATATGACCATTATAGCAAAAAGCCAGAGTTTTTGGTAAAATAGTAGGACAAGAGACAAGAAAGAGGACCTGACGTGAAGATTCGGATGCGAAATACGATTCAGTTTGATGAGCAGTTGGAAGTGATTGATCAGCTTTATGATGTTGAAGTGCATGAAAAAGGAGATTATAGCTACCTGCTTTTCTATAATGAGGAAAAGGAAAAAGTAGTGATTAAATTTCATGGTCAAGAACTTGTGATGAACCGATTTTCCAATCCCAAGACCATTATGCGCTTTTTAAAGGATAGTGATAGTTTAGCCTATATTCCGACACCTATGGGTATGCAGGAGTTTATCATCCAAACGAGTCGTTATGAAGTTGATGGGCAAAAGATTGAGCTAGATTATCAACTACAAAATCAAGAGGGACATCCCTTTGCCAGCTATCAATTGGAAATTACTTGGGGCTAAGTATGACTGGGGGCTAGGTTATAGTAACGAAGCTGATAAAGTTTATGAAATCAAGCTTTTCTTGCACATTTTTAGTAGCTGAAACCTTTATTTTTTCAGATTAAGGTTATAACACTCATTCCATTACCTATTATTTATTAAAGCGAAATATAATACCCGTCTTCCCTAATACTTGTTCCAAATGAGTAAATAGGATTTGAGGCCTAGCGATTGTGATTATTGTATATTCAAAATCTAAAAATTGATAAAAGGGACAGTGAATGTCCCTTTTCATTTCTATAGAATTCAGAGTTTTAGATAGGATAGATTGGTAAATAATGAAGAAAATCTTTTGGAAAAATAGCCCCCAAAAAGGAGCTTTGTCTTCCAAAATAGTACTAACGTTATTCACGCTGTTTTTTCTTCTTTTTTTCGAGAGTCACTAAAAAGTAATCTATCTCCTTTTGAGACCTAAGGATGACAACTTTATCTGGATAGATTTCTTGACCCCACTTGTAGCGTTCCTTAGCGGATTTGCTCCGCCCATCCCAGAGAATCCATCTGATAAACTCCCAATTAAATTGTTCTTGACAACCAGCTGCCATACTTTCTCTGACCTTGCCTCGGTATGTGAGATACCGTTTAAAGGCTCGAAAGAGACAGGTCAATGGCGAAAAATTGAGAAAGATGATTTGGTCAGCTTCTTTCATTCTTTCTTCGTAATAGCACCAAGAATAATTACCATCAATGACCCAAGCTTCATGCTTGGTGAGAAAGTTTTTCATCTCAGTCAACATCCATTCGCGGTCACTGTCTTGCCAACCAGGTTGAAATTGGAGTGTGTCCATATGAAGTTTTGGAATGGAGTAGTAGTGAGACAACTTTTCAGCTAGAGTTGACTTACCAGCACCAGAATATCCGATAATTGCGATTTTCATTTTCTACCTTTTCCTATTTGGGGACAAAAAAACAGCCTCTATGGACTGTTTCTTATTTAGCAAGTTTAGCTGAAAGACGAGCTTTGTCACGGCTTGCTTTGTTTTTGTGAATCAAACCTTTAGTTTCTGCTTTATCGATAGCTGAGCTAGCAGCACGGAAAAGTTCTTCAGATGGGTTTGCCTCGAAAGCTTTGATAGCAGTACGCATAGCTGATTTTTGAGCTGAGTTCTTTTCGTTTTGTTTAACGTTCAATTCAGCGCGTTTGATAGCTGATTTAATGTTTGCCAATGTTCTTACCTCCATATTTACTAACTATACTATTATATCTGAAAACTTACGTTTTGACAAGGGAAAATTATTTTTTTAAGTAAATTTCATCAATTTCATGGTTCTTTGTTTTGTGCAGAATCACTTCCGCACGATTTCTGGTCGGTTCAATATAATTTTGCAAATTTGTGAGATTGATACTAGTCCAGACCTGATGGGCAAAGGATTCCACTTCTCCAATCGGCATTTGAGTAAAGCGATAGTAATAGCTATCAGGGTCGTTTTGGGCTAGGCTCAGCATTTTCAAGAAACGATCGAGATACCAACTCTCGATGTCATCCACTGCAGCATCAACGTAGATTGAAAAGTCAAAGAAGTCAGTAATGTAGAGACGCTCGTTTTGTGGATTTTGAAAGACATTGATTCCCTCAACAATCACAAAATCAGCAGCTTTGATGCTTTGCTTTTGCTCAGGTACGATGTCGTAGACTTCATGAGAATAGACAGGAATATCTACATCTTGTCCGTTTTTGATGCGGTCCAAGAAGTTGAGAAGAGCTTCCATATCGTAGCTTTCAGGAAATCCCTTGCGATTTAAAATCCCTTGTTCAATCAAGGTCTGGTTGGGATAGAGAAAGCCGTCAGTTGTTACCAACTCAACCGTAGCATCTGTAAGTGTACGGGACAGTAGGATTTGAAGTAGGCGACTGGTTGTGGATTTTCCAACGGCAACACTCCCAGAAACTCCAATGATAAAAGGCTGGGCTTTGCTTTCACGTTGAAGGAAAATTCCTTTTGAAAAGGCCAAATCATCCTTGGTACGTTTGTAAATCTGGATGAGATGGGCTAGGGGAAGATAGACATCGGTAACATCCTGCAAGCTAATCTGGTCATTAAAACTCTTGATGGATTCTAATTCCTCTTCTGTCAAAGGAGGTGTTGTTTTTCGATGTAAAGATTGCCAAGTCTGGCGACTGATTTTTTCAAAATGTAAAAATTCGTTGGTCATAAGTTTGTCTTTCTGATTCGATATCTTAGTATAGCATATTTTGGGACTAAAAACATCTAGTATCTTATAGAAAAAGTTTCTCTCGATTAAAACAATAATGACAAACTACATCGTATTGTCAAATTACTTGGAAACGATTTAATATTTCGTTAAATTATGGTAAAATAGTTTCATGAGTAAAATGTATTATGCAGAAAATCCTGACGCTGCTCACGACATTCATGAGTTGAGAGTGGACTTGTTGGGAGAAAAAATGACCTTTTTGACAGATGCGGGTGTTTTTAGCAAGAAAATGGTTGACTTTGGAAGTCAACTATTACTCAAGTGTCTTGAGGTCAACCAAGGAGAAACTGTCCTTGATGTAGGCTGTGGTTACGGACCTTTGGGTTTGTCCTTAGCTAAGGCTTATGGAGTTCAGGCGACCATGGTCGATATTAATAATCGTGCCTTGGATTTGGCGCGACAAAATGCTGAACGAAATAAAGTAGAAGCGACGATTTTCCAGTCTAACATCTATGAACAAGTTGAAGGCACATTTGACCACGTCATTTCCAATCCTCCTATCCGTGCGGGCAAGCAAGTGGTTCATGAAATCATTGAGAAAAGTAAAGCCTTTTTGGAAACTGGTGGAGATTTAACAATCGTTATCCAGAAGAAACAAGGGGCTCCAAGTGCTAAGTCTAAGATGGAAGAAGTGTTTGGCAATTGTGAAATTGTCAAAAAAGATAAGGGATACTATATCCTTAGAAGTGTGAAAGAATGAGAGCAGTTGATTTAATCCAAAAAAAACGAGACGGTCAAGAACTGACTTCGAGTGAAATTGAATGGCTGGTAGAAGGCTATGTGTCAGGAATTGTCCCTGATTATCAGATGTCTGCCTTTGCTATGGCTGTTTATTTCAAAGGAATGACGACTCGAGAAATCTCTGACCTAACTATGAAGATGGTCAAGACAGGGCAAGAGTTTGATTTATCAGCTATTGATGGGGTTAAGGTTGACAAGCATTCTACGGGTGGTGTTGGTGACAAGGTGACCTTGATTTTAGCTCCTCTTGTTGCTAGTTTCGGTGTGCCTGTGGCAAAAATGAGTGGTCGTGGTCTCGGCCATACAGGCGGAACAATTGATAAATTGGAGTCCATTAAGGGTTATCAAGTAGAACGTAGTCAAGAGGATTTCATTAATCAAGTGCAGGATATTGGAGTATCTGTCATTGGGCAATCAGATCAGCTGGTCAAAGCGGATAAGCTTCTCTACGCTCTCCGTGATGTGACCGCAACTGTTGACACGATTCCTTTGATTGCGAGTTCGGTAATGAGCAAGAAAATTGCGGCAGGAGCGGATGCTATTCTGCTAGACGTGACTGTCGGTGAGGGTGCCTTCATGAAGACGGTTGATGAGGCGCGTGAATTGGCTCAAACCATGGTGGATCTTGGTAAGGCTGTTGGCCGGAAGACGGTAGCAGTGATTACGGATATGAGTCAGCCATTGGGACGAGCGATTGGAAATCGTCTGGAGATCCTTGAAGCACTGGAGATTTTACAAGGTCAAGGCCGCCAGGATATTACCCACTTCATCTGTGAATTGGCTCAAATTATGCTTGGTTTGGCAAATGTAAATAAAACAGTTGAAGAAGTTCGCCAACATCTTGAAAATGGACAAGCGCTTGCTAAGTTTGAGGAGATGGTCAAATCCCAAGGTGGAGACTTGGAAGACCTCTATCGTCCTGTAAATGTGGCCCATGTTGTGGAAATCCCTGCTCAGGAAACGGGTGTCATTTCAGCTCTTCCAGCTATGGAATTTGGACTTTATGCTATGAGACTGGGTGCAGGCCGTGCAGTCAAGTCTGATGTCTTGGACTATGAAACAGGAATTGTTTTTGAAAAGAAAGTTGGAGATTCCGTTCAAAAGGAAGAAATTGTTGCAAAAGTATACACAAATGGAAAAATTTCTCCTCAGCTAGTTACAGATTTTCAAAAATATGTTAAAATAAATGATAGTGTGCAAAGTTTACGAGAAATCATAGAAATAATCTCATAAACTGCAGGAGAATCCGAAGATGAAATTAAATAAATATATCGATCATACACTTTTGAAACAAGATGCGACAGTAAATCAAATTGATTGTTTGTTGTCTGAAGCTAGAGAGTATGATTTTGCCAGTGTTTGCGTTAATCCGACCTGGGTCGAACATGCTAAAAAAGGGCTTGAAGGCACCGATGTCAAGGTCTGCACAGTAGTAGGTTTCCCCTTGGGAGCAACAACTTCAACTGTGAAATCTTTTGAAACCAAGGAAGCTATCCAAAATGGTGCAGATGAGATTGATATGGTGATCAATGTTGGAGCTCTCAAATCAGGTAATCTTGATTTGGTTGAGTCGGATATTCGCGCAGTAGTAGAAGCAAGTGGTGACAAGTTAGTGAAAGTCATTATTGAAGCTTGCCTTCTGACAGACCAAGAAAAAGTTGTGGCTTGCCAATTGGCCCAAAAAGCGGGAGCTGATTTTGTTAAAACATCTACTGGCTTTTCAACTGGTGGTGCGACGGTAGCAGATGTTAGATTAATGCGTGAAACAGTTGGACCTGATATGGGAGTCAAGGCTGCTGGCGGAGCTCGTTCTTATGCAGATGCTCTTGCCTTTGTGGAAGCAGGTGCGACCCGTATCGGAACTTCAGCTGGGGTAGCCATTTTAAAAGGAGAATTGGCAGATGGCGACTACTGAGTTGATTGAACTAGTAATTGAAACCAGCAAACATGCCTATGTACCTTATTCTCATTTTCCTGTCGGAGCTGTTCTAGTCGCAAAAGATGGTAGTATTTATACAGGTGTTAATATCGAGAATGCTAGTTATTCTTTGACCAACTGTGGAGAACGTACAGCGATTTTTAAAGCAGTTTCCGAAGGCCAAAGAGAGTTTTCAGAATTGATTGTCTATGGACAGACTGAAAAACCAATTTCACCATGTGGTGCTTGTCGCCAAGTGATGGCTGAATTTTTTGAACAAGATCTAAAAGTGACCTTAGTCGCAAAAGATAAATCGACGGTCGAGATGACGGTCGGGGAGTTACTTCCATACTCTTTTACAGACTTAAACTAGTCTGAGTCGCTCTCTGAGTGGCACGGTCCTTGAGGCCAATCAATCCATACTTGCAACATCGTTGCACATCTTATTTAGGAGGTTCAGTAATGAACAAGAAACAATGGCTAGGCCTTGGTCTAGTTGCAGTGGCAGCAGTTGGACTTGCTGCATGTGGTAACCGCTCTTCTCGTAACGCAGCTTCATCTTCTGATGTTAAGACAAAAGCAGCAATCGTCACTGATACTGGTGGTGTTGATGACAAATCATTCAACCAATCAGCTTGGGAAGGTTTGCAAGACTGGGGTAAAGAACACAATCTTTCAAAAGATAAAGGTTTCACTTACTTCCAATCAACAAGTGAAGCTGACTACGCTAACAACTTGCAACAAGCTGCTGGAAGCTACAACCTAATCTTCGGTGTTGGTTTTGCCCTTCACAATGCAGTTAAAGATGCAGCAGAAGAGCACACTGATTTGAACTATGTTTTGATTGATGATGTGATTAAAGATAAAAAGAATGTTGCTAGTGTAACTTTCGCTGACAATGAATCTGCTTATCTCGCAGGTGTTGCAGCAGCTAAAACAACTAAGACAAAACAAGTTGGTTTTGTAGGTGGTATGGAGTCTGAAGTTATCTCTCGTTTTGAAGCTGGTTTCAAGGCAGGTGTTGCCTCGGTAGATTCATCTATAAAAGTACAAGTTGACTATGCTGGTTCATTTAATGATAATGCCAAAGGTAAAACAATTGCAGCGGCACAATATGCAGCTGGTGCAGACGTTGTTTACCAAGTAGCTGGTGGTACAGGTGCAGGTGTCTTTGCAGAAGCAAAATCACTCAATGAAAGCCGTTCTGAAAGTGAAAAAGTTTGGGTTATCGGTGTTGACCGTGACCAAGAAGTAGAAGGTAAATACACTTCTAAAGATGGTAAAGAATCAAACTTTGTTCTTGTATCTACTTTGAAACAAGTTGGCACAACTGTAAAAGATATTGCTAACAAAGCAGAAAAAGGTGAGTTCCCTGGCGGTCAAGTAATCGTTTACTCATTGAAAGATAAAGGGGTTGACTTGGCAGTAACAAACCTTTCAGAAGAAGGTAAAAAAGCTGTTGAAGATGCAAAAGCTAAAATCCTTGATGGAAGTGTAAAAGTTCCTGCAAAATAATGGATGGAAGTCATTTCTTAGGAAGCGGCCCTCGGCCGCTTTTTTAAGAGTTGAGACAAAATCATTTTGTCTCAGTAAAGCTTGCTACTAGAGAAACTAGCAAGTTTTATTGAAATAAAATAAGACTCTGAAAGGAAGAGCACATGGCACACGAAAATGTCATTGAGATGCGTGATATTACCAAGGTGTTTGGTGAATTTGTTGCCAACGACAAAATCAACCTGCACCTACGAAAAGGTGAAATTCATGCACTTTTAGGAGAAAATGGGGCTGGAAAGTCCACGCTAATGAATATGTTAGCAGGGCTTCTTGAACCAACCAGTGGTGAAATTGTGGTCAACGGTCAAGTTGTCAATCTCGATTCACCATCTAAAGCAGCTAGCTTGGGAATCGGAATGGTCCACCAGCACTTTATGTTGGTAGAAGCCTTCACAGTGGCTGAAAACATCATTTTAGGTAGTGAATTGACTAAAAATGGTGTGCTAGATATCGCTGGAGCTAGCAAAGAAATCAAGGCTCTTTCTGAACGTTATGGCTTAGCTGTTGACCCTTCTGCCAAGGTAGCAGACATCTCAGTTGGAGCCCAACAACGTGTAGAAATTTTAAAAACCCTTTATCGGGGGGCTGATATCCTTATCTTTGACGAACCAACGGCTGTTTTGACTCCATCAGAAATTGATGAGTTGATGGCTATTTTGAAAAATCTTGTCAAAGAAGGAAAATCAATTATCTTGATCACCCACAAGTTGGACGAGATTCGAGCAGTTTCTGACCGCGTTACAGTTATCCGTCGTGGGAAATCAATTGAAACTGTCGAAATTGCAGGAGCTACCAATGCTGATTTGGCGGAAATGATGGTAGGACGTTCTGTTTCCTTTAAAACAGAGAAGCAAACCTCTCAACCAAAAGAAGTGATCTTGTCTATCAAAGATTTGGTGGTCAATGAAAACCGTGGTGTTCCAGCTGTTAAAAATCTGTCCTTGGATGTTCGTGCTGGAGAGATTGTTGGTATTGCGGGGATTGATGGGAATGGTCAGTCTGAACTGATTCAAGCCATTACAGGTCTTCGCAAGGTTGAATCTGGTAGCATTGAGCTAAAAGGAGATTCAATTGTAGGCTTACACCCACGGCAGATTACAGAACTAAGTGTTGGGCACGTTCCAGAAGACCGTCACCGTGATGGCTTGATTTTGGAAATGATGATATCTGAAAATATTGCCCTTCAAACCTACTATAAAGAACCACATAGTAAAAATGGAATTTTGAACTATTCAAATATTACTTCTTATGCTAAAAAGCTAATGGAAGAATTTGATGTTCGTGCTGCCAGTGAATTTGTGCCTGCAGCTGCACTCTCAGGAGGAAATCAACAAAAAGCAATTATTGCTCGTGAAATTGATCGTGATCCTGATCTCCTTATCGTCAGCCAGCCAACTCGTGGTTTGGATGTCGGTGCCATTGAGTATATCCACAAGCGCTTGATTGAAGAGCGTGATAATGGCAAGGCTGTCCTTGTTGTCAGCTTTGAATTGGATGAGATTTTAAACGTCTCAGACCGTATTGCCGTTATCCACGATGGTAAGATTCAAGGTATTGTATCACCAGAAACAACCAATAAACAAGAACTTGGTGTCTTGATGGCTGGTGGAAACTTGGGAAAGGAGAAGAGTGATGTCTAAAAAATTACAACAAATTTCGGTTCCCTTGATTTCTGTCTTCCTAGGAATTTTACTTGGAGCCATTGTCATGTGGATCTTCGGTTATGATGCTATTTGGGGCTACGAAGAATTGTTCTATACAGCCTTTGGTAGTCTGCGTGGGATTGGTGAAATCTTCCGTGCTATGGGACCTCTAATCTTGATTGGTCTTGGTTTTGCTGTTGCCAGTCGTGCTGGTTTCTTTAACGTCGGACTTCCTGGTCAGGCTTTGGCAGGCTGGATTCTCAGTGGTTGGTTTGCCTTATCTCATCCAGATATGCCGCGTCCCTTGATGATTTTCGCGACTATCGTGATTGCCTTGATTGCTGGTGGGATTGTCGGCGCGATTCCGGGTATTCTTAGAGCCTATCTTGGGACATCAGAGGTTATCGTAACCATCATGATGAACTACATTGTCTTGTATGTAGGAAATGCCTTTATCCATGCCTTTCCTAAAGACTTCATGCAAAGTACAGATTCTACGATTCGTGTTGGGGCTAATGCAACCTATCAGACACCTTGGTTGGCTGAGTTGACTGGTAATTCGCGGATGAATATCGGTATTTTCTTTGCTCTCATTGCCGTTGCAGTCATTTGGTTCATGCTCAAGAAAACAACTCTTGGTTTTGAAATCCGTGCGGTTGGTCTTAATCCACATGCTTCAGAATATGCTGGTATTTCTGCAAAAAGAACGATTATCCTCTCAATGATTATTTCAGGTGCCTTGGCTGGTCTTGGTGGAGCTGTTGAAGGTCTGGGAACCTTCCAGAACGTCTATGTTCAAGGGGCATCATTAGCTGTCGGATTTAACGGGATGGCGGTTAGTCTGCTTGCGGCAAATTCACCAATTGGTATTCTCTTTGCAGCTTTCCTATTTGGTGTTCTCCAAGTTGGAGCCCCTGGTATGAATGCGGCGCAGGTACCGTCTGAGCTTGTCAGCATTGTAACAGCGTCTATTATCTTCTTTGTCAGTGTTCATTACCTTATCGAACGCTTTGTCAAACCGAAAAAACAAGTTAAAGGAGGTAAGTAAAGATGTCTATTACAACCTTGCTCACCCTCTTGGTGTCTTCTATGCTGATTTACTCAGCACCCCTCATCTTTACAAGTATCGGTGGTGTTTTCTCTGAACGTGGTGGTGTGGTAAACGTCGGCCTTGAAGGAATTATGGTTATGGGTGCCTTTTCTGGAGTTGTCTTTAACCTTGAATTTGCAGAACAATTTGGAGCAGCAACTCCATGGCTATCTTTGCTAGTTGCAGGATTGGTTGGTGGTCTCTTCTCTATCATCCACGCAGCAGCAACGGTTCATTTCCGTGCAGACCATGTTGTCAGCGGTACGGTATTGAACTTGATGGCGCCTGCCTTGGCTGTTTTTTTAGTGAAAGTTCTTTATAACAAAGGACAAACTGACAACCTAACTCAGACTTTTGGACGCTTTGATTTCCCAGTCTTGGCGAATATCCCAGTGATTGGTGATATCTTCTTCAAGTCAACTAGTCTACTTGGTTATCTAGCGATTGCCTTCTCCTTCCTTGCTTGGTTTATACTCTTCAAGACTCGATTTGGTCTTCGCCTCCGCTCTGTCGGTGAACACCCACAAGCAGCGGATACCTTGGGAATCAACGTCTACAAGATGAGATATTTAGGGGTTATTATTTCAGGTTTCCTAGGCGGAATTGGCGGAGCGATTTATGCTCAATCCATCTCAGTTAACTTCTCAGTGACAACTATTGTTGGACCTGGATTTATCGCTCTTGCTGCGATGATTTTTGGGAAATGGAATCCAATCGGAGCCATGCTATCTAGTCTCTTCTTTGGACTTTCACAAAGTTTGGCTGTTATCGGCTCTCAATTGCCATTCCTACAAGGAGTGCCTGCGGTTTATCTTCAAATCGCACCTTATGTTTTGACAATTCTTGTCTTGGCAACCTTCTTTGGAAAAGCAGTTGCACCAAAAGCAGATGGTATTAACTATATCAAATCAAAATAAGCATACAAAAAACGTCAGTTCAGAATTGAACTGCACCCCAAAAGTTAGACAGAAAAAAATCTAACTTTTGGGGTGTTTTTATCATGAAGTTAACTTATGATGATAAAGTTCAGATCTATGAACTTAGAAAACAAGGATATAGCTTAGAGAAGCTTTCAAATAAATTTGGGATAAACAATTCTAATATTAGGTACATGATTAAATTGATTGATCGTTACGGAATAGAGTTCGTCAAAAAAGGAAAAAATCGTTACTATTCTCCTGATTTAAAACAAGAAATGATTGATAAAGTCTTACATGAAGGCTGGACTAAAGATAGAGTTTCTCTTGAATACGGCCTCCCAAGTCGTACGATACTTCTTAATTGGCTAGCACAATACAAGAAAAACGGGTATACTATTGTTGAGAAAACAAGAGGGAGAGTACCTAAAATGGGACGTAAGCCACAAACGAGACCTGAAGAGAGGACAGAATTAGAACGTCTTCAAGCAGAAAATGAGTACCTGAGAGCGGAGAATGCTATCCTAAAAAAGTTAAGAGAACTCCGATTGAAGGAGGAAAAAGAGAAAGAAGAAAGACAGAAATTGTTCAAGAATTAATGACTGAGTTTTCGTTAGATATTCTTCTAAAAGCCATTAAACTAGCTCGTTCGACCTACTACTATCACTTGAAACAGCTAGATAAACCAGATAAGGACCAAGAGCTTAAAGCTGAAATTCAATCCATCTTTATCGAACACAAGGGAAATTATGGTTATCGTCGGATTTATTTCGAACTAAGAAATCGTGGTTATCTGGTAAATCATAAAAGAGTTCAACGCTTGATGAAAGTACTCAATTTACAAGCCAAAATGCGACAGAAACGAAAATATTCTTCTCATAAAGGAGATGTTGGCAAAAAGGCAGAGAATCTCATTCAACGTCAATTTGAAGGCTCTAAAACAATGGAAAAGTGCTACACAGATGTGACAGAATTTGCCATTCCAGCAAGTACTCAAAAGCTTTACTTATCACCAGTTTTAGATGGCTTTAATAGCGAAATTATCGCCTATAATCTTTCAACTTCACCCAACTTAGAACAAGTAAAAACGATGTTGGAACAGGCCTTCACAGAGAAATACTACGAGAATACGATTCTCCATAGTGACCAAGGCTGGCAATATCAACACGATTCTTATCATCAGTTTCTAGAGAGTAAGGGAATTCAAGCATCCATGTCACGTAAAGGTAACAGCCCAGACAATGGTATGATGGAGTCCTTCTTTGGGATTCTGAAATCAGAGATGTTTTATGGTTATGAGAAGTCATTTCAGTCGCTTAAGCAATTGGAACAAGCTATTGTAGACTATATTGATTACTACAACAATAAACGAATTAAGGTAAAACTAAAAGGACTTAGCCCTGTGCAATACAGAACTAAATCCTTCGGATAAATTAATTGTCTAACTTTTTGGGGTCAGTACAAATGAACTGGCGTTTTATTTTTTAGGATGTTGGTTGGTTAGGTTCAATCCCCAAGGGACAAGATTTTCAGTTTTATTTTTGATACGAGCGATGTTGTCCTTATGACGAATGATAATCAAACTAGCAAGTGCTAGGATAATAGCGATGAATAGAGGATCATAGTTGCTCAGGATAAAACCAAAAAGTGGAAAGAGTAGAACTCCGATGACAGCCGCGACAGATGCTGTGACACTAGATAGTGAAATCATACTACCAAGATAGAGGGTTCCAAAGAAAACAACTGCAAGGTAGAGACAGAAGACAGGTGCAAATCCGAAAACCACTCCAGCACTGGTTGCGACAGCCTTGCCTCCCTTAAATCCTGCAAAGATAGGGAAGGTATGGCCAATAACAGCCAAAAGTCCAAAGATGAGAGGCGAAACGCCTTGCAGATGAAACATAATCGGAAGCAGTGTTGCTAGGGTTCCTTTGAAAAAGTCAATCACAAAGGTTGCCATACCAGCTTTCTTGCCTAAAATGCGGAAGGTATTGGTCGTTCCAGTGTTACCAGAACCATGCTCGCGCAGATTGATTTGAAAGAATACTTGTCCAATCCAGAGACCAGACGGAATCGAACCCAGCAGATAAGCTAGGATTAATAAAACTATTGTAATCATACTCCTATTATATCATGAAATGGAGAAGAAAGGCAGAGAATCTCTTCTGAAATTGTCACACCGGAGAAAGAAAAATTTTGCAAAATCCTTGGAAAACCTGTAGAATAGTAAAGATGAACGAATAGGAGGTTCCTTGTGTCAAAAAAGGAAATCAATATTAACAATTATAATGATGATGCCATTCAGGTGCTAGAAGGGTTGGATGCGGTCCGAAAACGTCCAGGGATGTATATCGGATCGACCGATGGCGCTGGGCTCCACCACCTCGTCTGGGAAATCGTCGATAATGCAGTCGATGAAGCCTTGTCTGGATTTGGTGACCGTATTGATGTAACCATCAATAAAGATGGCAGTTTAACGGTTCAAGACCACGGACGTGGGATGCCGACTGGTATGCACGCGATGGGAATCCCAACGGTTGAGGTTATCTTTACTATTCTCCACGCTGGAGGAAAATTTGGTCAAGGTGGTTATAAGACATCAGGTGGTCTCCACGGGGTGGGTTCTTCCGTTGTTAATGCCCTATCTAGTTGGCTGGAGGTTGAAATCACCCGTGATGGTGCAGTTTACAAGCAACGTTTTGAAAATGGTGGCAAACCTGTCACGACTTTGAAGAAAATCGGTACAGCGCCTAAGTCTAAGACAGGTACCAAGGTTACGTTTATGCCTGATGCGACGATCTTTTCTACGATAGACTTCAAGTACAATACCATTTCAGAACGCCTCAATGAGTCAGCCTTTCTCTTGAAAAATGTGACCTTGTCTTTAACGGACAAGCGAACAGATGAAGCGATTGAGTTCCACTATGAAAATGGGGTGCAGGACTTTGTTTCTTATCTGAACGAAGACAAGGAGACCTTGACGCCGGTTCTTTACTTTGAAGGGGAAGACAATGGGTTCCAAGTGGAAGTGGCCCTCCAGTACAATGATGGATTTTCAGATAACATTCTATCCTTTGTCAATAACGTTCGTACCAAGGACGGTGGAACGCACGAGACAGGACTCAAGTCTGCCATTACCAAGGTCATGAATGACTATGCGCGTAAGACGGGGCTTCTCAAGGAAAAAGATAAAAACCTTGAAGGGTCAGACTATCGTGAGGGACTAGCGGCCGTTCTTTCTATCTTGGTTCCTGAAGAACACCTCCAGTTTGAAGGACAGACCAAGGATAAACTAGGAAGCCCTCTGGCTCGTCCCGTTGTGGATGGAATTGTGGCGGATAAGTTGACCTTTTTCCTTATGGAAAATGGTGAATTGGCTTCTAACCTCATCCGCAAGGCTATTAAGGCCCGTGATGCTCGTGAAGCAGCACGTAAGGCGCGTGATGAGAGCCGAAATGGTAAGAAAAATAAAAAAGACAAGGGTTTGTTGTCAGGTAAATTAACACCTGCCCAGTCTAAGAATCCAGCTAAGAATGAACTCTATCTAGTCGAGGGAGATTCTGCCGGAGGTTCTGCCAAACAAGGCCGTGACCGCAAGTTCCAGGCTATTCTACCTCTTCGTGGTAAGGTTATCAATACAGCCAAGGCCAAAATGGCGGATATCCTCAAAAATGAAGAAATTAACACCATGATTTATACCATCGGTGCGGGTGTCGGAGCAGACTTTTCTATTGAGGATGCTAACTATGACAAAATCATTATCATGACTGATGCGGATACCGACGGTGCCCACATCCAAACACTTCTTTTGACTTTCTTTTATCGCTACATGCGTCCGCTAGTTGAGGCAGGCCATGTCTATATCGCCCTTCCGCCTCTTTACAAGATGTCCAAAGGTAAAGGCAAGAAAGAAGAAGTGGCCTACGCATGGACAGACGGAGAACTTGAAGAACTCCGCAAGCAGTTCGGTAAAGGCGCAACACTCCAACGCTACAAGGGGCTTGGAGAGATGAATGCAGACCAACTCTGGGAAACAACCATGAACCCAGAAACTCGTACCCTAATCCGTGTTACGATTGAAGACTTAGCACGCGCAGAACGCCGCGTCAATGTCCTCATGGGTGATAAGGTCGAACCACGTCGTAAGTGGATCGAAGACAATGTCAAGTTTACGCTGGAAGAAGCGACGGTGTTTTAGTATAGTATAGGAAATATTATGGCGAGACAGAATTATTTTGAGTTTATTAAAAGTATGCGCTTTGATGCTAAGAAAGAAATAGACATAGTAAAAAAAATACTGCAAGAAGATATCTATATAAAAAATCATAAAACTAATCTTCAGGAATTTTTTTCTGATGGATATAAAAAGTATTATCCAGTGGAGAAGAAAGGACAGCATGTTACATTTGAAGAAAAATTTACAGTCATTTACCAACGTTTTACCAGTGTTGATTGCCTTTATACTGTTTTTGAATTTATTTTAGATTTATATTTAGAAATAAGAAATAAAGATAAATTTGCAGAAAGATATGTGACGTCTAAGGGACTTGAAGAAATAGATGATTATGTAGGTTATATTCCTGAAAATTATGATGAAAGGGAAATCTGGGCAGAAGTTAAAAATCATACTTCTCTAATGGATCAATACGAAAAATTATGTGAAAGATTAGAGTATTCTTTAGATAAAACAAATCATGAATTGATTACATTGGATAATGGCAATAGAATCATTGTTGAAAAGAATGTTTATGCTTCAGAAGTTTCTCAGATTGTATCTGAAACGAGTATTGAAGATGCGATAAAGGTTTTAGAATATAATCATTTTTTAAATAAAGGAAATATTCAGCGTAAGAAAGAAATACTTCTTTCTTTAGCAGGCTATTTGGAGCCTTATCTCAAAAAATTTGATGATCCTGAAAAACTACCTAAAGAATTAAAGGGAATTTATAATGAACTAAAAATAGTGTTACAAACAAAAGGGGCTGACACGGATAAGAAAGGTAACCAGATTCCTAAGAAAATTGCTGTTTTTGATAATCTTTCTGAGATGTATAACAAAGGAGGGTTAAGACATAACAACGATAAGCAATATCATCTCGATATGAATGATGAGGAATTGGAACAATGGTATGATAATATTTATTCTTCAACCTTGTTTGTGATTCTCAGTCTGGAGATGGGAAAAAATTTATCTAAGTTGAATGAATTGAAAAAGAAATGATTTCATCCTATACTAAGAATTACCTTCCCCACCCCTAGACAAGAAATTCCACATGAAGAATTTCTTGTCTAGGAGTAAAAAACTAAATCACACATGTGTGATTTGAATTTTTAGAGCAAAACCCGAACGTTTACATGTTTTCTGAGCGGTTTTGCGGCAAAAGATTAAAAAACAAATGAAGAAGGAGGAGTTTTATGAAAAAAGAATATGGAATCACAAGTTTAACTGTACGCAATTTAGAAAACAACGAATTCTTCCAACTTCTATCTGAGAGTAAGGACGAGTTAGGGGCTTTTACAAAATCCAATAAGTCTGAGCAGGTTTATGTAACGAAGCTTGGGGATATGGAAAAACTTCTTGAGACCTTGCAAGCTGGTTTGCACCGTTTCAAGGCTAGTCAAACGGTGGCTAGTCTGGAAGCCTCTGATCGTGAGCGCGATGATGCGCTTTCTACCTTGACTAGCTTGGTCAAGGCCTTCTCTCGTGTCAAAGAGGCAGGTAGCAAGGAAGCTTACAACAAACTCAACAAACTTTTCAAAAATTATGCTGGGCTAATGAGTATGAGCTACGAAAAAGAGACAGAAGCTATTAACCATTTGCTAAAGGAGCTAAAAGATACTGACTACCAAACTGCCCTTTCAACCCTGCATTTGAAAACTCATGTAGAAACCTTAACAAAGGCGTAGGCTCAGTTTGAAAAAGCCTATAAGGAGCGCCTGGCTGAGCAAAAAGGAAAGGTACCTAGTCAAAATAAGGAAGTTCGTGCGAAACTGCAAGAAATCTATGATTTCCTTGTGGATTTTACTGCAATCAACGCCTATGCTTATCCAGATAAGACGCAGTATGCTGATCTCCGTGACTATCTCAACGCTATCCGTAGTCGCTATAAAAAATTGACACCAAAGAAAAGCAAGCAAGAAGCAGTAGCTGAGGAAAAGTAGCTTTCTTCTGAAGAAGTCCCTCACAGATAGACGAGCTTTTGTAACATAAGGCGAAGTTTTGAACTTCTAAAAGAATAGAAATGGGAACAAACATGGTATGGGAAAATAAACTAGGCATTACAAACTCAGCCCAGTTGGCAGATGTAGAAGAAAAACTGACAAAAAAACAAGCCACCCTGCTTTTTCAGACAGGAGCTTTGTTCAAGATGGAAGTTGGCACTTTTTCAGGGCTGTCCGCTATTCACCATTATCTCTTTTCGGTCATCTATGATTTCGCTGGAAAATTCCGTGATGTCAATAGTGCAAAGGATAACTTTCAATTTGCCACCCGTATTTTTTAGAGCAATCCTTACAGTATCCTGACAAACTTCCTCATGACAATTTTGATTAAGTGATTGATAAGTACGCGGATATGAATATTGCCATCCTTTCCGTGAGGGGAATGGACGTGCCATGCGGATTTGGCTAGATTGTATGCTTCGTCAGAAGCGGAGAAAGTGGTAGATTGGAACGCCATTGATAAGGATGAATACCTGAATGCCATGAAGCGTAGTGGAGTGTAGACTGGAGAACTTAAGTATCTCCTCCTCGATAATCTGACGGATGACCTCACTCAGGCCCGTTTCTTTAAGGGTGTGGATGCTTCATATTATTACGAAGGGTACAGCCTTTACCAGACAGGGGAGTTATAAAGTTCAAGTAAAGGTGATGATTATCTTTTTTAGGGAAACAAACGCTAAAACTATTGGAGGTGCAGGATTGATTACGTTATTAATGATACCTTTTTTCCTCATTCTCTTGGCTATTTTTGGAATTATATATGACTTAATGACCAGTAAAGGTAGAAAAGAGTGTGCTCGCACAGTATCCTTATTTATATTGAACATCCTCACTATTGGTATCTGTCTATTAGATCTACCCATGGAAAGTAAACCATACTCAGGAATAGGGTTTATCTTATTTTATGCACTTGCTTTCACCCCTTTGATGATTGTTTTCTCACTATATACCCTCTATAGGATTGGAAAACATTATAGGTATTTTAAGAGTAAGTTCGCTATAATACTTCGCTTCAATGCCAGTTTACTTTTCCTCCTTTCGTTAGTGAATCTATTTGTGTTATGGAGAATTTTTAAAACATATCGTAGAAACGATATTACTTTACTTTATTTTATTTTAATCGTTTTAGGAATTGGTTCGACTTTCCAATTGATAGTAGGAGAACTTGAGAAGAAAAGAATACGAATCCTTCAGAAACAAGAGGAGCTAGACAGTTATGAAAAATAACTTAATTAAAGATAGGTGCAGAAAATACAGAAATCAAGAGCAAATGCTGAGATTGATTTTACAGGTGCCCGAAAATATACAAGTAGAAGCTGTCGCCATGTCTGGTTCACGAACTGATACAAAAGCACTAAAAGATGAGTTTCAAGATTATGATGTTGTTTATGTCGTGGACGATTTAGATAATCTGACGAGAGACCTTTCTTGGTTGGACCGGTTTGGCAAACGTATCATTGAGCAAGAGGTTACTCTGGGACATCGCCGTCTTTATCTCATGCTTTTTGAAGATGGTAATCGCATTGATCTAACCCTCTGTCCTAAAGAAGACATCAACGAGTGGGTGGATAGCGAGGTTTGCTTCACAGTTTTAGTAGATGATAAGGGCTTGTTTGAATCCTATTCTCCCAGTCCTCAGCGTTTCTGGATACATCCAGCTAGTGAGACGGATTTTACAAAAGCCTGCAATGAATTTTGGTGGGTGTCAGCTTACGTGGTTAAAGGAATCTGTCGCCATCAAGTCATCTATGCGACGGACCATCTCTATGGAATCTGCCAACAAGAATTGCTCAAGCTTTTAGCTTGGCAAGTGGCAGCAGATAAGGGAACGGTCGATGTTGGCAAGAACTACAAGTGTCTCTTTAACTATATGTCTGCTGAGAAAGAGAAGGAATTCTCAAATCTGCTGGATTTTTCAAGTGTAGAGAAACTTACTCATTCATTGTTTGCTACGATGGACCTTTTCCACAGAGAAGCTCAAATCCTTGCTCAAAAGATGGGCTTTGACTATTATAAGAAAGTAGCTGAGAAGATGATTGAGTATGCTGAGGAAAGGTTGAGCTAGTATGCTAGATTATGTATTTGCTTTATTTTTCATGGGATTCCCAGGAGTCCAAATTTTAGTATTGGTGTCTTCTATATTTCTAGCTCTTAAAAGAAATAAGTTAAATAAAAGGGTGTATGGATTATTTTTCCCGATTGTTATAACCTTGTGTAATATTTGGCTTATTTCAATAGATCGCACAGAGCTTTTTGATGATGTTTTAAGATTCTATTTCTTTCTAATCTCTTTTTGTTTTCCAATGCTCATTACAGCAGTAATTTACCATGCTCTTCGATTGTCTTCTATCTATTCTCTATTAAGGTGGAAGATGATAGTTATTAGCTTTTGCTACTTAATTGGTTTAGTCTTCCATCTTCTTAATACTATGTATTGGAATGAAGTCTTTCATGGACATCAAAATGTATTTAATGCTTTGCTTATTGGGACCGTTGTTATTTCATTTCTTCCTTCCATATATTTATTTTTTGTACAAAGAAAAGTTGAACAAGTACCTACTAGCTAAATTTAAGTAAACTAAAATGTTTTAACCTGATAAAAATTTTCAAAACTTTAAACTACAGAAAGGATTGTTTGGTTTCTTACGGTAACTGAACATGGGACTAATTCCCGTAAAATACTCTTCACTGTATAAAAACTACTCTACATTCTTTGAAAGGAGTTGAACACGCCCTAAATGCTAGGTGAAAAAGATAAATTCTCTTGTGAGCTTGCTTACTTAAAGAATTTTCTATTTTCACTTGGTATTTTACGGGCTCTGTATCCTATATGTCTAACATTCAAAACATGTCCCTAGAGGACATTATGGGAGAGCGCTTTGGTCGCTACTCCAAGTACATCATTCAAGACCGGGCTTTGCCAGATATTCGTGATGGCTTGAAGCCGGTTCAGCGCCGTATTCTTTATTCGATGAATAAGGATGGCAATACCTTTGATAAGAGTTACCGCAAGTCGGCCAAGTCTGTCGGGAATATCATGGGGAATTTTCACCCACACGGTGATAGTTCTATCTATGATGCTATGGTTCGTATGTCACAGGACTGGAAGAATCGTGAGATTCTAGTCGAAATGCACGGTAATAACGGTTCTATGGACGGTGATCCGCCTGCGGCTATGCGTTATACGGAGGCTCGTTTGTCTGAGATTGCTGGTTACCTTCTTCAAGATATCGAGAAGAAGACCGTTCCTTTTGCGTGGAACTTTGACGATACGGAGAAAGAGCCGACAGTCTTGCCAGCAGCCTTTCCAAATCTTTTGGTCAATGGTTCGACTGGGATTTCGGCCGGTTATGCCACAGACATTCCTCCCCATAATTTAGCTGAGGTCATCGATGCGGCGGTTTACATGATTGACCACCCAACTGCAAAGGTGGATAAACTCATGGAATTCTTGCCTGGACCAGACTTCCCGACTGGAGGAATCATCCAGGGGCGTGATGAAATCAAGAAGGCCTATGAAACTGGGAAAGGGCGCGTGGTTGTTCGTTCTAAGACTGAAATTGAAAAGCTAAAAGGTGGTAAGGAACAAATCGTTATTACTGAGATTCCTTATGAAATCAACAAGGCCAATCTAGTTAAGAAAATCGACGATGTTCGTGTCAATAACAAGGTGGCTGGGATTGCTGAGGTTCGTGATGAGTCTGACCGTGATGGTCTTCGAATTGCTATTGAGCTCAAAAAAGATGCCAATACGGAGCTTGTTCTCAACTATCTCTTTAAATATACTGACCTGCAAATCAACTACAACTTTAACATGGTGGCGATTGACAATTTCACCCCTCGTCAGGTCGGTATTGTCCCAATCTTGTCTAGCTACATCGCCCACCGTCGCGAAGTGATTTTGGCGCGTTCACGCTTTGATAAGGAAAAGGCTGAGAAACGTCTCCATATCGTCGAAGGTTTGATTCGCGTGATTTCGATTTTGGATGAAGTCATTGCGCTTATCCGTGCTTCTGAGAATAAGGCGGACGCTAAGGAAAATCTTAAGGTAAGCTATGATTTTACGGAAGAACAGGCTGAAGCTATCGTAACCTTGCAACTGTACCGTTTGACCAATACAGACGTAGTTGTCTTGCAGGAAGAAGAAGCAGAACTTCGTGAAAAGATTGCCATGCTTGCGGCTATTATCGGTGATGAACGTACCATGTACAATCTCATGAAGAAAGAGCTTCGTGAGGTCAAGAAGAAATTTGCGACTCCACGTTTGAGTACTTTAGAAGATACAGCAAAAGTAATTGAGATTGATACAGCTAGTCTTATCGCCGAGGAAGATACCTACGTCAGCGTGACCAAGGCAGGTTACATCAAGCGTACCAGCCCACGTTCCTTTGCAGCCTCCACCTTGGAAGAAATTGGCAAACGTGATGATGACCGTTTAATCTTTGTTCAATCTGCCAAGACAACCCAGCATCTTTTGATGTTCACGACTCTTGGAAATGTCATTTATCGACCAATTCATGAATTGGCAGATATTCGCTGGAAGGATATCGGAGAGCATCTGAGCCAAACCATCACAAACTTTGAAACTAACGAAGAAATCCTCTATGTGGAAGTCGTGGATCAGTTTGATGAAGGCACAACCTACTTTGCTGCGACTCGTCTCGGTCAAATCAAGCGTGTAGAGCGAAAAGAGTTCACTCCATGGCGGACCTATAAATCTAAGTCTGTCAAGTATGCTAAGCTCAAAGACGAGACAGACCAGATTGTAGCAGTGGCTCCGATTAAACTGGATGATGTTCTCTTGATTAGCCAAAATGGTTATGCCCTTCATTTTAATATCGAAGAGGTTCCAGTTGTCGGTGCTAAAGCTGCAGGTGTCAAGGCTATGAATTTGAAAGAAGATGATGTCCTCCAATCCGCCTTTATCTGTTCCACCTCGTCCTTCTACCTCTTGACCCAACGTGGAAGTTTGAAACGTGTTTCTATTGACGAAATTCCGGCAACCAGCCGTGCCAAACGCGGCTTACAAGTCTTGCGTGAGTTGAAAAACAAACCGCATCGTGTCTTCTTGGCAGGTTCAGTTGCAGAACAAGGCTTCGTTGGTGATCTCTTCAGTACAGAAGTGGAAGAGAACGACCAAACTCTGCTTGTTCAATCCAACAAAGGAACAATCTATGAAAGCCGATTGCAAGACTTGAACTTGTCAGAAAGGACTAGCAACGGAAGCTTCATTTCTGACACGATTTCAGATGAAGAAGTTTTTGACGCTTATCTTAAAGAAGTATTTCTAGAAGCCAAATAAGTGAAATGAAGAATCAGTTCTCAGAGCTGATTCTTTTTATTGAAGAAATTTTCTGAAAATTACAAAATATACTTGCTATTTTAGAAAAATAGTGTAGAATAAAAGAAATAGGTTTTTAGAATAAGGAGTGGAATATGACAGTAACGATTGATTGGGAAAATCTCGGTTTTTCCTATATGAAATTACCTTATCGCTATATTGCTCATTTTAAAAATGGACAATGGAATCAAGGAGAACTTACAGAAGATGCAACCTTGCATATTTCAGAGTCTTCTCCAAGTCTTCACTATGGTCAACAAGCATTTGAAGGTTTAAAAGCTTATCGTACTAAGGATGGCAGTGTTCAACTGTTCCGTCCTGACGAAAATGCTAAACGTTTGCAACGTACTTGTGATCGTCTCTTGATGCCACAAGTTCCGACAGACATGTTTGTAGAAGCTTGTAAGGCAGTTGTCCGCGCCAATGAAGAATACGTACCACCATATGGAACAGGTGGAACCTTATATCTTCGCCCTCTTTTGATTGGTGTCGGAGATATTATTGGGGTTAAACCAGCAGAAGAGTATATTTTCACCATCTTTGCTATGCCAGTTGGAAATTACTTTAAGGGTGGATTGGTTCCAACCAACTTCTTGATTCAGGATGAATACGATCGTGCGGCTCCAAATGGTACAGGTGCAGCTAAAGTTGGTGGGAACTATGCTGCAAGTCTCTTGCCAGGGAAATTGGCCAAGTCACGTCATTTCTCAGATGTTATCTATCTAGACCCATCAACTCATACAAAGATTGAAGAAGTCGGTTCAGCTAACTTCTTTGGAATTACAGCTGATAATGAATTTGTAACACCATTGAGTCCATCTATCTTGCCATCTATTACCAAGTACTCTTTGCTTTACTTGGCAGAACATCGCTTGGGCTTAACTCCTATTGAGGGGGATGTCCCGATTGATAAGCTTGACCGTTTTGTAGAAGCAGGTGCCTGTGGTACAGCAGCAGTTATTTCTCCAATTGGTGGAATTCAGCACGGTGATGATTTCCATGTTTTCTATAGTGAAACAGAAGTAGGTCCTGTGACTCGCAAACTCTATGATGAGTTGACAGGAATTCAGTTTGGCGATATTGAAGCGCCAGAAGGTTGGATTGTAAAAGTAGATTAAAATTAACTAAAGGAGATTTTTTATGAAATCTAAAAAGTGGCTCTTAACAGCAGGAGTGGTCCTGAGCACAACAGCTCTATTAGCGGCTTGTGGAAAAGCTGATAAAGAAGCAGATGCACCGACAACATTTTCATATGTCTATGCAGTAGATCCAGCATCTTTGGACTATAGTATAGCGACTCGTACATCGACAACAGATGTCATCGGGAACGTGGTTGATGGCTTGATGGAAAACGACCAATACGGAAATGTTATTCCTTCCTTGGCTGAAGATTGGTCTGTCTCAAAAGATGGTTTGACTTATACCTATAAACTTCGTAAAGGAGTTAAATGGTACACTTCTGAAGGTGAAGAATATGCAGAAGTAACAGCCCATGACTTTGTAACAGGACTAAAACACGTAGCTGACGGTAAGTCAGACGGTGTCTCTCTCATCCAAAATTCAATCAAGGGCTTGGATGCCTACATGACTGGTGAGACCAATGATTTCTCTACAGTTGGTGTCAAGGCCTTGGACGATTACACAGTTGAATATACCCTAAACAAACCAGAAAGTTTCTGGAACTCTAAAGTCACCACAGCAACGATGTTGCCTGTAAATGAAGAGTTTTTGAAGGCATCAGGTAAAGATTATGGAGCAGTTACTCCAGCAGGAATTCTCTACAATGGACCTTATATCTTGAAGACCTTGACTTCTAAATCGTTGATCGAATATGAGAAAAATCCAAATTACTGGGATAAAGAAAAGGTAAAAATCGAGAAGATTAAATTGACTTACTACGATGGTTCTGATCAGGAATCGTTGATTCGTAGCTTCTCTTCAGGTGCCTATACGACAGCCCGTCTCTTCCCAAGTAGCTCAAACTTTGCTTCTACTTTGGAACAATACGGAGATAAAATCACTTATAGCCCACAGGATTCAAGTAGTTATTACTTCACCTTTAACGTAAATCGTCAGTCATATAATAAAACTGCGAAAACAAGTGAAGAGCAAAAGACTTCTACAAAAGAAGCTATGCTTAATAAGGACTTCCGTCAGGCTATCAACTTTGCCTTCAACCGCCATTCTTATGCTGCCCAGCTAAATGGTGAAGACGGTGCGGACAAGATTATTCGTAACAGTCTCGTTCCAGATAACTTTGTACAAGCAGGTGGTAAAAACTTTGGTCAAATCGCTCAAGCAGAGTTGGTGAACTATGGTGACCAGTGGAAAGGTGTTGAGCTAGTTGACGGTAAGGATTCTATCTACAACCCTGACAAGGCTAAAGCTGCATTCGAAAAAGCTAAGAAAGACTTGGAATCTAAAGGGGTAACATTCCCAATTCACTTGGATGTCCCAGTTGAACAAACAGATACTATTGCTGTTCAACAAAGCAACTCTTTCAAACAGTCTATCGAATCAACTCTTGGTGCTGAAAATGTTGTTATTGATGTTCTTCAAATGACAGATAATGAAAAGGAAACAATCACTTCTCAAGCGCGTGTTCCTTCTCAAAAAGACTATGATTTGAACAGTACAGGATGGGCTCCAAGTTATCAAGACCCAGCCTCTTACTTGAATATCATGGATCCTAAATCAGGTTCAGCTATGAAGCACCTTGGTATTACGAAAGGAAAAGATAAGGATGTTGTAGCTAAACTTGGTTTGGACCAGTATAAGAAATTATTGGATGATGCGGATTCAGAAACTACAAATCTTGAAGAACGCTATGAAAAATATGCCAAGGCTCAAGCTTGGTTGACAGATAGTTCATTATTGATGCCAACAGCTTCATCTGGTGGTTCCCCAGTTGTAAGTAATGTCGTGCCATTCTCAAAACCATACTCACAAGTTGGTATTAAGGGTGACCCATATATCTTTAAAGGAATGAAATTGCAAAAAGATATCGTTACAACAAAAGAATATGAAGAAGCACTGAAAAAATGGCAAAAAGAAAAATTGGAATCAAACGGTAAGTACCAAAAAGAACTAGAAAAACACATTAAATAAAGCAGAAAACTCTATATCAGACTTGGAATGATATAGAGTTTTTTCTTGCTAGTTTTAGGATTTTCTTGTAAAATAGAAAAAGTGAAGAGAGGTATGAAATGAGTAAGAAAGATAAAAAAATCGAAATTCAAGTAGCAGATGCCAAAGTTGAGGTAGGAAAAGACAGTTTTGAAGGTTATACCTTAACCATTGGTAAAAAGGTTATCGGAGAAATTGCCGAATTAGATGGACAATTTGCCATCATAAAGAATGGGAATGTCGATAGTTTTTATAAAAAATTGGAAAAAGCTGTGGAAATTTTGATTGAAAATTATAATTTAGCAAAATAAGTCTTGTTTTTTTGAAATTTTCATGATATAATAATCCATGTTGATTGTAGGAGAGATAGCGAAGAGGCTAAACGCGGCGGACTGTAAATCCGCTCCTTCGGGTTCGGGGGTTCGAATCCCTCTCTCTCCATTTCATCAATGGGGTATAGCCAAGCGGTAAGGCAAGGGACTTTGACTCCCTCATGCGTTGGTTCGAATCCAGCTACCCCAGTTCTTAGGTAATGATCAAGATAAAAAGCAAAATATCTTAGGGTATTTTATTTTTATAATTGAAAGACGTGAACGATATGAACATGTCCTTGCGGGTGCTTAGGAAAAAAATTATAAGTATGTCAAGTTTAAGAAAAACTTGATTGTTGGAGGATTTTTTAGATGAACGAATTTGAAGATTTGCTAAATAGCGTTAGCCAAGTTGAGACTGGTGATGTTGTTAGTGCTGAAGTATTGACAGTTGATGCGACTCAAGCTAACGTTGCAATCTCTGGAACTGGTGTTGAAGGTGTCTTGACTCTTCGCGAATTGACAAACGATCGCGATGCAGATATCAATGACTTTGTGAAAGTAGGAGAAGTATTGGATGTTCTTGTACTTCGTCAAGTAGTTGGTAAAGATACTGATACAGTTACATACCTTGTATCTAAAAAACGCCTTGAAGCTCGCAAAGCATGGGACAAACTTGTTGGTCGCGAAGAAGAAGTTGTTACTGTTAAAGGAACTCGTGCCGTTAAAGGTGGACTTTCAGTAGAATTTGAAGGGGTTCGTGGATTTATCCCAGCTTCAATGTTGGATACTCGTTTCGTACGTAACACTGAGCGTTTTGTAGGTCAAGAATTTGACGCTAAAATCAAAGAAGTTGACGCTAAAGAAAACCGCTTCATCCTTTCACGTCGTGAAGTTGTTGAAGCAGCTACAGCAGCAGCTCGCGCTGAAGTATTCGGTAAATTGGCTGTTGGTGATGTTGTAACTGGTAAAGTTGCACGTATCACAAGCTTCGGTGCTTTCATCGATCTTGGTGGTGTTGACGGATTGGTTCACTTGACTGAATTGTCACACGAACGTAATGTATCACCAAAATCAGTTGTAACTGTTGGTGAAGAAATTGAAGTGAAAATCCTTGATCTTAACGAAGAAGAAGGACGTGTATCACTTTCACTTAAAGCAACAACACCTGGACCATGGGATGGCGTTGAGCAAAAATTGGCTAAAGGTGATGTAGTAGAAGGAACAGTTAAACGTTTGACTGACTTCGGTGCATTTGTTGAAGTATTGCCAGGTATCGATGGACTTGTTCACGTATCACAAATTTCACACAAACGTATTGAAAATCCAAAAGAAGCTCTTAAAGTTGGTCAAGAAGTTCAAGTTAAAGTTCTTGAAGTTAACGCAGATGCAGAGCGCGTATCACTTTCTATCAAAGCTCTTGAAGAGCGTCCAGCTCAAGAAGAAGGACAAAAAGAAGAAAAACGTGCTGCTCGTCCACGTCGTCCAAAACGTCAAGAAAAACGTGATTTCGAACTTCCAGAAACACAAACAGGATTCTCAATGGCTGACTTGTTCGGTGATATCGAACTTTAATCAAATTGAAAATTCACAAAATCCTTTGTTTACTAAACAAGGGATTTTTCTTTTGTCTGTAAGCCTTTTTTGATATAATAGTCCTATGTTAAAATCAGAAAAACAATCACGTTATCAAATGTTAAATGAAGAGCTCTCTTTTTTATTGGATGGTGAAACCAATGTTTTGGCTAATCTTTCCAACGCCAGTGCTCTTTTAAAATCACGCTTTCCTAATACCGTATTTGCAGGCTTTTATCTGTTCGATGGAAAGGAATTGATTTTAGGTCCTTTCCAAGGAGGTGTTTCCTGTATCCGTATCTCACTAGGCAAAGGTGTTTGTGGGGAGGCAGCTCATTTTCAGGAAACTGTTCTGGTTGGTAATGTAACAACTTATCCCAACTATATTTCTTGTGATAGTCGAGCTAAAAGTGAAATTGTTGTTCCGATGGTACAGAATGGTCAATTACTTGGAGTTCTAGATCTTGATTCTTCAGAGATTGATGATTATGATGCTATCGATCGAGATTATTTGGAACAATTTGTCGCTATTTTGCTTGAAAAGACAGAATGGGATTTTACAATGTTTGGGGAGAAAGCCTAATGTATCAAGCACTTTATCGAAAATATAGAAGTCAAAACTTCTCCCAGTTGGTTGGTCAAGAAGTTGTAGCTAAAACTCTTAAACAGGCAGTGGAGCAAGAGAAAATAAGTCACGCTTATCTTTTTTCTGGTCCTCGTGGAACGGGAAAAACCAGTGTAGCTAAGATATTTGCCAAGGCTATGAACTGTCCCAATCAAGTGGGGGGTGAACCATGTAATAACTGCTATATTTGTCAGGCAGTGACGGATGGTAGTTTAGAAGATGTCATCGAAATGGATGCGGCCTCTAATAATGGGGTGGATGAAATTCGCGAAATTCGTGATAAATCTACCTACGCCCCTAGTCTTGCCCGCTATAAAGTCTATATCATAGATGAGGTTCACATGCTGTCTACAGGGGCTTTTAATGCTCTTCTCAAGACGCTGGAAGAGCCCACACAGAATGTGGTCTTTATTTTGGCTACTACTGAATTGCACAAGATTCCTGCCACTATTCTATCCCGTGTGCAACGTTTCGAGTTTAAATCGATTAAGATACAGGATATTAAGGAACATATCCACTATATCTTAGAAAAAGAAAATATCAGTTCTGAACCAGAGGCTGTGGAAATCATTGCCAGACGAGCTGAAGGTGGGATGCGAGACGCCTTGTCTATTTTGGATCAAGCCCTTAGTTTGACACAGGGAAATGAGCTGACGACTGCTATCTCTGAAGAAATTACTGGTACCATTAGCCTATCAGCCTTGGATGATTATGTGGCTGCCTTGTCTCAACAGGATGTTCCAAAGGCCCTAGCATGCTTAAATCTTCTTTTTGACAATGGTAAGAGTATGACTCGTTTTGTGACGGATCTTTTGCACTATTTAAGAGATTTGTTAATTGTTCAAACAGGTGGAGAAAATACTCATCATAGTCCAGTCTTTGTAGAAAATTTGACACTTCCTCAAGAAAATCTGTTTGAAATGATTCGCTTAGCGACAGTCAGTTTAGCAGATATTAAGTCTAGTTTGCAGCCTAAGATTTATGCTGAGATGATGACTATCCGTTTGGCAGAGATTAAGCCTGAACCAGCTCTTTCTGGGGCAGTTGAACATGAAATTTCTGCGCTGAGACAAGAAGTGATCCGTCTCAAACAAGAACTCGCAAATGTGGGATCTGTACCTAAGCCATCTACTCCAGCGCCTAGTCGCCCAGCAGCGAGTAAGATAGTCTATCGTGTGGATCGAAATAAAGTGCAATCTATCCTACAAGAGGCCGTTGAAAATCCTGATTTAGCACGTCAAAATTTGATTCGTTTACAAAATGCCTGGGGAGAGGTAATTGAAAGTCTTGGTGGGCCAGACAAGGCTCTGCTAGTTGGATCTCAACCGGTTGCGGCCAATGAACATCATGCCATTCTTGCTTTTGAGTCTAACTTCAATGCTGGTCAAACCATGAAACGGGACAATCTCAACACTATGTTTGGTAACATCCTCAGTCAGGCAGCAGGTTTTTCACCCGAAATTTTAGCTATTTCCATGGAGGAATGGAAAGAAGTTCGCGCAGCCTTTTCAGCCAAAACCAAATCTTCTCAAACTGAAAAAGAAGCAGAAGAAAGCCTGATTCCAGAAGGATTTGAATTTTTGGCTGATAAAGTGAAGGTAGAGGAAGACTAAAGAAAGATTTCATGATACAATAAGTTTATGAATAGACAACAATTTATTATCATCGCGCTGTTTACAGCTGCTGAGACCTATTTTTTCAATGAAGCTTGGATGACTGGTCGTTATATTATGGCAGCCTTTTGGGCCATTTTGCTCTTTAGAAATTTCCGAGTCAGTTACTTGATGGGCAAGATTGTAGATGTCATTGACCAGCATTTAAAAGGAAAAGACTAGTCCTCAGCTTCTAGACAAAATCAAAGCCTTTTAGGCTTTTTTTTGTTATACTATAAAAGTATATTTATTGACCTTTTACCGTGTTTTCTAGGGAAATCAAGTATGTTTCCAGTAAGAACTGTAAAGGCCTTGAAAAAGAAAGGAACTATCATGTCAGTATTAGAGATCAAAGATCTTCACGTTGAGATTGAAGGAAAAGAAATTTTAAAAGGGGTTAACCTGACCCTGAAAACAGGAGAAATCGCCGCTATCATGGGGCCAAATGGTACTGGTAAATCGACTCTTTCTGCCGCTATCATGGGAAATCCAAACTATGAAGTAACCAAAGGTGAAGTCTTGTTTGATGGCGTAAACATCCTTGAGTTAGAAGTGGACGAGCGTGCGCGTATGGGACTTTTCCTTGCTATGCAATACCCATCAGAAATTCCTGGAATTACCAATGCTGAGTTTCTTCGTGCAGCTATGAATGCTGGTAAAGAAGACGATGAGAAGATTTCAGTTCGTGAGTTTATTACTAAATTAGACGAGAAGATGGAATTGCTCAACATGAAAGAAGAAATGGCTGAGCGTTACCTCAACGAAGGTTTCTCTGGTGGAGAGAAAAAACGTAATGAGATTCTTCAACTTTTGATGTTGGAGCCAACATTTGCCCTTTTGGACGAGATTGACTCTGGTCTTGATATTGACGCTCTTAAAGTTGTTTCTAAAGGTGTTAATGCCATGCGTGGTGAAGGCTTTGGTGCTATGATTATCACTCACTACCAACGTCTTTTGAACTACATCACGCCTGATGTGGTACACGTCATGATGGAAGGTCGTGTTGTCCTTTCAGGTGGTCCAGAATTGGCTGCGCGTTTGGAACGTGAAGGATACGCAAAACTAGCTGAAGAACTTGGCTACGATTACAAGGAAGAATTGTAATTCCCTCGTATCTTTTAGGAGAAGTAAATGACTAAAGAAAATATTAAACTTTTTTCAGAAATGCACGCTGAACCAAGCTGGTTGGCTGACCTCCGTCAAAAAGCTTTTGATAAGATGGAGAGTTTAGAATTACCAGTTATTGAACGTGTCAAATTCCACCGTTGGAATCTGGGTGATGGAACGATTACAGAAAATGAGCCATCAGCAAATGTTCCAGATTTCACAGCTCTAGATAATCACTTGAAGTTGGTGCAAGTAGGAACTCAAACTGTTTTTGAGCAAACTCCAGTTGAGTTAGCTGAACAGGGTGTCGTCTTTACAGATTTCCACTCAGCTTTAGAAGAAATTCCAGAGCTGATTGAGGAATTCTTCATGTCATCTGTTAAGTATGACGATGATAAATTAGCAGCCTACCATACAGCTTATTTCAATAGTGGTGCTGTTCTCTATATTCCTGATAATGTTGAAATTAAAGAGCCAATCGAAGGTATTTTCTACCAAGATAGTGATAGTGATGTGCCGTTTAACAAGCATATTATGATTATCGCTGGTAAAAATTCTAAGATTAGTTATCTGGAGCGTTTAGAGTCACGCGGTGAAGGAAGTGCCAAAGCAACTGCTAATATCACAGTAGAAGTAATTGCACGTTCTGGTGCTCAAGTCAAGTTTGCTGCGATCGACCGTCTAGGTGAAAATGTTACTGCCTACATTAGCCGTCGTGGTAAATTAGGCAACGATGCAAGCATTGACTGGGCAATTGGTGTCATGAACGAAGGAAATGTTGTTGCTGACTTTGATAGCGACTTGATTGGAAATGGTAGCCATGCAGATCTCAAGGTTGTAGCTCTTTCAAGTGGCCGTCAGGTACAAGGAATTGATACACGTGTAACTAACTATGGTTGCAACTCAATCGGAAATATCCTACAACATGGGGTTATTCTTGAAAAAGCAACCTTGACCTTCAATGGTATTGGCCACATTATCAAGGGTGCTAAGGGAGCAGATGCGCAACAAGAAAGTCGTGTTCTCATGCTTTCAGACCAAGCGCGTTCAGATGCCAATCCAATTCTTTTGATTGATGAAAATGACGTAACTGCAGGACACGCGGCTTCTATCGGTCAGGTAGATCCAGAAGATATGTACTACCTCATGAGTCGTGGCTTGGATAAGGCAACTGCAGAACGTTTGGTTGTCCGTGGTTTCCTAGGCTCCGTTATCGTTGAGATTCCAGTCAAGGAAGTTCGTGATGAAATGATTGCAACTATCGAAGAAAAATTGTCAAAACGCTAAGGGGAAGCCTATGTTAGATGTAGAGATGATTCGTAAGGATTTTCCAATTTTAGACCAGATTGTCAACGATGAACCATTGGTCTATTTGGACAATGCTGCGACGACACAAAAACCACTAGCAGTTCTGGAAACGATTAATCGCTACTATGAACAGGATAATGCCAATGTTCACCGTGGTGTCCATACCTTGGCAGAACGAGCAACAGCTTCTTATGAGGCTGCTCGTGAAACCATTCGTAAGTTTATTAATGCAGGCTTTACAAAGGAAGTTCTCTTTACCAGAGGAACGACGACCAGTCTTAACTGGGTAGCGCGTCATGCTGAGGAAGTCTTGACTGAGGGAGACCAGGTCTTGATTTCTGTCATGGAACACCATTCCAATATCATTCCTTGGCAGGAAGCCTGCCGCAAGACTGGGGCAGAGCTTGTCTATGTCTATCTTAAGAATGGAGCTCTGGATATGGATGATTTGCGAGCTAAATTGACTGATAAGGTGAAATTTGTCTCCCTTGCTCACGCCTCAAATGTCCTGGGTGTGGTCAATCCAATCAAAGAAATCACGCAAATGGCTCACCAAGTGGGAGCTATCATGGTGGTGGATGGTGCTCAATCTACTCCTCATATGAAGATTGATGTTCAGGACTTGGATGTGGACTTCTTTGCCTTTTCAGGTCACAAGATGGCGGGTCCAACTGGTATTGGTGTCCTTTACGGCAAAGAGAAGTATCTGGAACAAATGTCACCAGTAGAATTTGGCGGCGAAATGATTGATTTCGTCTATGAACAATCTGCTAGTTGGAAGGAATTACCTTGGAAATTTGAGGCTGGAACACCAAATATGGCAGGTGCAATCGGACTTGCTGCGGCAGTAGATTATCTTGAAAAGATTGGTCTGGATGCCATTGAAGCCCACGAACAGGAATTGATTGCATATGTCTTTCCAAAATTGCAGGAAATTGAAGGTTTGACCATTTACGGTTCGCAAGATTTGGCTCAGCGTTCAGGTGTCATTGCCTTTAACCTAGGTGATCTTCATCCGCACGACCTTGCGACTGCTTTGGATTATGAAGGAGTGGCTGTTCGAGCAGGTCACCATTGCGCTCAACCCTTGCTCCAGTATTTGGATGTCCCAGCGACAGCTCGTGCAAGTTTTTATATCTACAATACCAAGGCAGATTGCGACAAGTTAGTCGATGCCCTACAAAAGACAAAGGAGTTTTTCAATGGCACTTTCTAAACTAGATAGCCTTTATATGGCAGTGGTAGCGGACCATTCGAAAAATCCACATCACCAAGGGAAGTTAGAAGACGCTGAACAAATCAGTCTCAACAATCCGACCTGTGGGGATGTTATCAATCTCTCCGTCAAGTTTGATGCAGATGACCGCTTGGAAGATATCGCTTTTCTAAACTCAGGTTGTACCATCTCAACTGCCTCTGCGAGCATGATGACAGATGCAGTCTTAGGAAAGACCAAGCAAGAAGTTTTAGAACTTGCGACTATTTTTTCTGAAATGGTTCAAGGGCAAAAAGATGAACGCCAAGACCAACTAGGCGATGCAGCCTTCTTATCAGGCGTTGCCAAATTTCCTCAACGAATCAAGTGTGCAACCCTAGCTTGGAACGCTTTGAAGAAAACAATTGAAAATCAAGAAAATCAGTAAGACAAATTTCTTTTGTCTTATGAATCAGTAGAAATAAAGAATGAAAGAAAGGATATTATGGCTGAAGAAAGAGTAGAACCAAAACCAATTGACCTTGGTGAATATAAATTTGGTTTCCATGATGATGTAGAGCCTGTCCTATCGACAGGAAAAGGATTGAATGAAGATGTCATTCGTGAATTATCAGCTGCAAAGGGAGAACCTGAGTGGATGTTAGAATTCCGTTTGAAGTCTTATGAAACCTTCAAAAAAATGCCTATGCAAACTTGGGGAGCAGACTTGTCAGAGATTGATTTTGATGACTTGATCTACTACCAAAAACCATCTGATAAACCAGCTCGTTCGTGGGATGAGGTTCCTGAAAAAATCAAAGAAACCTTTGAACGTATCGGGATTCCAGAAGCTGAACGTGCTTATCTAGCAGGTGCCTCTGCCCAGTATGAGTCAGAAGTGGTTTACCATAACATGAAGGAAGAATTCCAGAAATTGGGGATTATCTTTACAGATACGGATTCTGCCCTTAAGGAATACCCAGACTTGTTTAAGCAATACTTTGCCAAGTTGGTACCACCGACTGATAACAAGTTGGCGGCCCTCAACTCAGCAGTATGGTCTGGTGGAACCTTTATCTACGTACCAAAAGGGGTCAAGGTAGATATTCCACTTCAAACTTACTTCCGTATCAACAACGAAAATACTGGTCAGTTTGAACGTACCTTGATTATCGTTGATGAGGGAGCAAGTGTCCATTATGTAGAAGGATGTACAGCGCCAACTTATTCAAGTAACAGCTTGCATGCTGCCATCGTAGAAATCTTTGCTTTGGATGGAGCTTATATGCGTTATACGACTATCCAAAACTGGTCTGATAACGTCTATAACTTGGTAACGAAACGTGCTAAAGCTCAAAAGGATGCCACTGTTGAGTGGATTGATGGAAACTTGGGTGCCAAAACAACTATGAAATATCCATCTGTTTACCTAGATGGAGAAGGGGCGCGTGGTACCATGCTCTCTATCGCTTTTGCCAATGCTGGGCAACACCAGGATACTGGAGCTAAGATGATCCACAACGCTCCACATACAAGCTCGTCTATCGTGTCTAAATCCATCGCTAAAGGTGGAGGAAAGGTTGACTATCGTGGACAAGTAACCTTTAATAAAAACTCTAAGAAATCTGTCTCTCACATCGAATGTGATACCATTATCATGGATGACTTGTCAGCATCAGATACCATTCCGTTTAATGAAATTCACAACTCACAAGTCGCTTTGGAACACGAAGCTAAGGTATCTAAGATTTCAGAAGAGCAACTCTATTACCTCATGAGCCGTGGATTGTCAGAATCTGAAGCAACTGAGATGATTGTTATGGGATTTGTAGAACCATTTACAAAAGAGCTTCCAATGGAATATGCTGTTGAGCTGAACCGTTTGATTAGCTATGAAATGGAAGGATCAGTTGGCTAAGAATATGTAGAATCTGAGCAGGATTTATTTCTGTTCAGATTTTTTTGAAAAATCATCTTATAAATATTCACAAAATTCCTTTTATATGATAAAATAAAACAATCATATTTAATGGAGATGAAGTATGAATATTTTTAGGACTAAAGATGTTAGTTTGGGACGTACTGAAATGCACCGTCATTTAAAAGTATGGGATTTGATTTTATTAGGAATCGGTGCCATGGTAGGAACTGGGATTTTTACCATTACAGGAACCGCAGCAGCAACGCTTGCTGGTCCGTCACTGGTTGTATCCATAGTGATTTCTGCCCTTTGTGTTTCTTTATCCGCCCTCTTTTTCGCAGAGTTTGCCTCTCGTGTTCCTGCAACTGGTGGTGCTTATAGTTATTTGTATGCAATTTTGGGTGAATTACCAGCTTGGATTGCTGGTTGGTTGACCATCATGGAGTTCATGACAGCAGTTTCTGGTGTGGCCTCTGGCTGGGCAGCTTATTTTAAAGGCTTGCTCAGTAACTATAGTATTTCAATGCCTCAAGCCTTGAATGGGACCTTTAACCCTGAGCAGGGTACCTATATAGACCTTTTACCTATTTTGGTATTGACACTGGTAACCGGTTTAGTTTTATTAAATTCTAAGGCAGCTTTGCGTTTTAATTCGCTTCTAGTCATCTTGAAATTCTCTGCTCTCGCTTTGTTTATTCTAGTTGGTATCTGGTATATTAAACCAGAAAATTGGTCCAACTTTGCTCCCTTTGGTTTTGGTCAAATTTATGGTGGAAGTACTGGAATAATGGCAGGAGCATCTTTGATGTTCTTTGGTTTCCTAGGATTTGAATCTATTTCGATGGCTGTTGATGAAATTCAAAACCCACAAAAAAATGTCCCACGAGGTATTGTTTTGTCATTGACAATCGTAACGATTCTCTATGCCTTGGTTACATTAGTATTGACAGGGATTGTTCACTACAGCCAACTCAATGTGGATGATGCTGTAGCATTTTCATTGCGAAGTATAGGAATTGGTTGGGCAGCTAATTATGTGTCATTAGTGGCCATTTTAACCCTAATAACAGTGTGTATTTCTATGACTTATGCCTTATCGCGTATGATTTACAGTTTAGCACGTGATGGTCTTTTACCTCGAAGTTTTAAGCAATTAAGCAAAACAAGTCGTGTTCCTAAAAATGCGACCATCTTAACAGGAGTTGCTTCTGCAATTGCAGCAGGAGTGTTTCCACTGGCTAGTATTGCAGCCTTTCTAAATATTTGTACGCTTGCTTATCTTATCTTATTGGCTTATGGAATTATAAAACTTAGAAAGGATAGGGGAATGCCTAAAGAAGGAGAATTCAAAACTCCCCTAGTTCCCTTGTTGCCGATTCTCTCGATTCTAATCTGTCTTTCCTTTATGCTTCAATATAGTGTAGAAACATGGATTGCGTTTGGAATTGCTCTTGTAGTTGGACTTGTGATTTACTTTACTTATGGCTATCGTCATTCTACACTTTCTGAATAAAGAAAAAGCTGGAACTTCCCAGCTTTTTGCTTACTCTTTTATATATGTGAAGCCTTCTCCTAGGATTTCATGAGCTTCTGTAATAGTTATAAAGGCTTGAGGATCAATTCGATGAATCATTTCCTTCATTTTCACAATTTCATTTCTTCCGACAATACAGTAGATAATCTTCAAATCTTCTTGACTATAATAACCTTGACCTGAGATGAAAGTAACGCCTCTACCTAGGTCATCATTAATCGCCTTAGCAAGTTGGTCAGGACGTTTTGTGATAATCATAAATCCTTTGCCGGCATATCCTCCTTCACCAATCAAATCAATGACACGAGAAACGATAAAATCAAATAAGAGCGTGTAGGAAACCAATCTCAAGTCCTTGAAGATGAGGAGAATAAGCATGAGAATACAAAAATCTAAGATAAAGAGCAGTTTCCCCATGGATATATGAGTGTATTTGTTGAGAATACGAGCTAGAATATCAGTACCACCAGTTGTACCTCCAGCATTGAAGATAATTCCGAGCCCAATTCCCAATAGAATCCCAGCTATGAGGGCTGTAATCAGTAAATCACCTTGAAGATCAATATGAAGGGGAATCCGCTCAAAAACAGCTAACCAAGCGGACAAAGCTAAGGTTCCTAGTAAACTAGAATAGAGGGATTTGGCTCCAAAGATTTTCCAAGCCAGGATGAAAAGGGGAATATTAATCAGCAAGTTCATCAGAGAAACAGGGATTTTAAAAAGATAAAAGGTGATGAGGGTAATACCTGTCGCCCCTCCTTCAAAGAGATGATGAGGAACTACAAAATAAGTCAGCCCAAAAGCATAAATAGCAGCACCTAGTAAAATGGTTAAAATGGGATAAATTTTTTTAATCATAGGACACCTCTTTTCTTATAAGTAAATTATATCAAATTTTTAAGGAAAATTTGAATGACTCCATTAGGATTTTTAATCTTTTTTTGATATAATTAGAAGTAAGAAAAACAATCTGAATCCTAAAATAGAAAGATTGATACTATGACAAAAATTAAGATTGTAACCGATTCATCTGTTACTATTGAACCAGAACTCGTAAATCAATTAGGTATCACTATTGTTCCATTATCTGTAATGATCGATAATGTTGTTTATTCTGATGCGGATTTGAAAGAAGAAGGTAAATTTCTTCAGTTGATGCAAGCAAGTAAGAATCTTCCAAAAACAAGCCAGCCCCCTGTAGGTGTCTTTGCTGAAGCTTTTGAAGACCTATGCAAAGATGGTAGCCAGATTCTTGCTATTCATATGTCTCATGCTCTTTCTGGTACTGTAGAAGCGGCACGTCAAGGTGCTAGCTTATCTACTGCCGATGTGACAGTTATTGATAGTTCATTCACTGATCAAGCCTTGAAATTCCAAGTTGTTGAGGCTGCGAAGTTAGCACAAGAAGGCAAAGAGTTGGAGGAAATCTTATCTCATGTAGAAGAGGTTAAAAACCACACAGAACTCTATATTGGCGTTTCAACTTTGGAAAATTTAGTAAAAGGTGGACGAATTGGCCGTGTAACTGGATTGTTGAGCTCACTTCTCAATATACGTGTTGTCATGCAGATGAAAGACCATGAATTGCAGCCAATCGTTAAAGGTCGTGGAGCTAAAACTTTTAAAAAATGGTTGGATGAGCTGACAAGTTCGCTAACTGAACGTTCTGTAGCAGAGATTGGAATTTCATATTCTGGTAGTGCTGATTGGGCAAAAGAGATGAAAGAAAGCTTACAAGCTTATGTTGAAAAGCCTATTTCAGTTTTGGAAACGGGCTCTATTATTCAAACTCACACGGGTGAGAATGCTTGGGCTGTTTTAGTACGTTACCACTCCTAAAAAAATAAATAAAATGGGAAGAAATAGCGTTTTTAACTTGACCTAAAAGGGATTTTAGGATATGATTATATTTGTTAATTAGAAATTAAATTGGAGGAATCATTAACATGGCAAACAAACAAGATTTGATCGCTAAAGTAGCAGAAGCTACAGAATTGACTAAGAAAGACTCAGCAGCAGCAGTTGAAGCTGTATTCGCAGCAGTAACTGAGTACCTTGCAGCTGGTGAAAAAGTTCAATTGATCGGTTTTGGTAACTTTGAAGTTCGTGAGCGTGCTGCACGTAAAGGTCGCAACCCACAAACTGGTAAAGAAATCAAAATTGCAGCTTCTAAAGTTCCAGCATTCAAAGCTGGTAAAGCTCTTAAAGACGCTGTTAAATAATCAATCTATAAAAAGCCTATTGTATCAAGCTTTCTAGCTTGAGCAGTAGGCTTTTATTTTTGTTTTGGGGCATTTTTGGGGCAAAACTATAAATTATCTAGTAGGTCGAGGATATTATCATCCATCTTCTTTGTAACGTGTGTGTAGATTTTGTCTATTGTTCTAGAATCATAACGTCCTACTCTTGCCATAATTGCTTTTAGAGTTACGCTATTCTGCTTACGAGAGTATGCCTAAAGATGTGGTAGGTGAGGTGCCTATCAATGGATTCTTCAAGTTGTGTATTTGTTTTCAGATTTAAATCTTCAATAGTTTTTACGATTTTTGGCAGTTCCGCTCGTCATGCAGAATTATATTCGATATACTCAAGGTTCACTGTGTAATCAAGAGGCAGGTTTAAGATTAATTTAGATCACTCTGATTGTGACTTTGAAAGATCAAGTTTGATTAGAAAGCGTTGAATGTATTTTATATCGATATAAATCTAAAATGCCTATTTAAAATCATTCATGCTACTATTAAGAGAGCTGATATAGCTCCCTTAGATTTTTTTTGGTAAAAAGTCCACCACTCTTCTAAAAAAGTGAAATTTACTTTAATATATAGCTTAGATACTGCAACAAATGGTCATTATGCTACTATTGTATATGGATATAATGCTGAAAAGTTGAAGAAATTTAAATGTCGACTGAATAAGACAGATATAGGATAAGAAGAGAGAGCCAGATATCCTTTTATCTTTATATTATCGTGATTCCTTAATTTTAATGGATACAGTAGAAAACGAAATTGTAGAAGTAAAAAAATTGAAAAGCAGTTGGAATTTATTGCTAATCTCTGAGATGATGTACCTATTAATGATTTACTGAAATAAACAGATTTCGCAAAAATTATGTCTAGCTTTACAGAATTTCATGCTCACTGAGTAGGTGATGTAGAGCCAAAGAGGAAGTGATGGCACTTGATCAAACCTTCAAACGTTTTTATAGTTTTATCAGGAAAGTTAAAGAGGGGCTTCTGGTATGAGTATTCGTGAGTTCATGAAAGGCGATAATTGAGGCCTGGTAATGATGGGAAAGAGTGATAAAGAAGAACTAATCGATCTAGCTGATTTTGAACTTTAACTTGTCAATGTAGCTATAAGAGAGTATAATAATTTTAAAAAGATGGGAGCTATAAGGATAAGCAATTTGTTATACCAGTGAGAGTTGATGAGAGAATTTTAAATAAACTCGATTTTGTATCAACAAAGCCACAATAAGGACGGTCAGAAACGATTGGTAAAGGAATAGAGAGGCTCTATAGTGAGCTGGGGAAAAAGATGACTAGAAAAGGATTGATTTAGGCACATATTTGGTTAGGTGTGGCTATTTCTGTCTTAGCACTCTATACCTACATGATTATTTATATTTTTAATCATGATATGGAAGAAATCTTTGCAACTTTTATTATGTTGGTAATTTATTCACTATTCTTTCTGTTATTTTTGATATCAGTTGAGAGATTATCTTTATTGGTTTGCGTAGAATTAGCTTATCGTAATTTGCAACGATATAAAAAAATTAAAAAGTCCCTTCTTTTTGATAGTACTTTTACAAATAAAAGTCTTAGTAATATAATAGAGCTATAGAAGGGGAGGTGGAAGAAATGTTTCGAAAAGAAAAAGCACGCAAGCGGTTTTACTTTTGGCTTATCATCTTTATCCTTTATCTTGCTTTTGGATTGTATTGTATTTGTACAAATTTTGGAGATACCTTGGGTATGATTTTACTATCACCTTTTATCTTTGCTTCCCTGCCACTCTATGCTTATTTAGTCCTTGGTTTGTTTATCTGGGGGTTCATGAGTCTTGCTATGGATGATGTTATGGATCTTTAGTTAAAGGAAAGCTAAGATCGAGAAAGGACACATTTCGTCCTTTCTTTTTTGATAGATATAGTTTTTCTTTTTAAAAGAGTATTTTTTTACAAAAATAGTTGGATATTTTGTTTATTTATGCTATAATGGGAACAATTATTTTTAGGAGGTGCAGTATG